>NZ_JBLZFY010000031.1:0-42174 GCF_050753365.1 Geminocystis sp. CENA526 | reverse complement strand
TCTTCCCCCTCTTCCCCCTCTTCCCCCTCTTATCTTCATCATTTTATATCGAACTCAGGTGATACCTACCCCCTCAAAATACTTTTTCATCATCCCTAGCTATACATGAACGAATTAAAACGATCGATCTCCATTTCTGTGGGTACTATTGCATTAGTAAGCGTCACTATCTTGCTAATAATTTTGCTATGGCAACTTAGAAGTTTGTTGGTAATTTTGATGATTTCTTCGGTGTTAGCGGCAACTTTAGCCCCCATAGTCGATATAGGGGAAAAAATGCGGATTCCTCGATGGTTAGGGGTGATATTAGCCTATTTATTAATTTTGCTGATAATTACCGAAGCAGGATTAATTATCGGACCAACTGTAATTACTCAAATTCAAAGATTATTACAAAAATTACCTACTTATTTAGACATCATCACAACTTTAGCCCAATCTTTAATCATTCGTTTTGGTATTACCGAACCAAAAGCCTTAAACTTAATTGATCAATGGTTAGATTTACAAGGCTTAACGGCATGGGCTGTAAAATGGAGTCAAAAATTGATTGTAAGTTCTTTAGGTGTTACTAAAGGTATTGTGGGAGGAGTGTTAAACGTCCTTCTCTCCATCATCTTTTCAGGGTATATGTTAGCAGGTTCAACTAAATTAATCAAAGATTTTGTGAGCCTTTTTCCTTCCCCTTGGGATGCTCGTTTAGAAGCTCAATTCCCTATCGTGAGCGATCGAATGGGAAAATATATACAGGGTAGGATTCTTGTTTCCTTGATTTTAGGAGTAGCCATTACCATCGGCTTAAAATTTATCGGTATCACGGAATTTGCTTTGGGATTAGGCGTTATTGCAGGTTTTACCAACTTAATTCCCTTTTTTGGACCCGTTTTAGGCTCAATTCCCGCCTTGATAGTTGCGATCGCATCAGGAGGCTGGACGTTTTGGTGGGTATTACTGCTTTTTGTCATCATTCAAAATGTAGAAACCTATGTACTCGATCCTCTTTTAGTGGGTTCAAGTGTTAAAATACAACCCCTATACCAACTATTAGCAGTATTAGGAGGAGTGCAAGTATTAGGCATTCTTGGGGCATTAATCGCCCCCCCTTGGGTGGCAGGTGCAGGAGTTGTCTTAGAAAATTTATACTTAAAACCCAAACAAATAAATGAGAAGTTAGACATATGTACCAAAAATCAAGGGGTTGAGATTCCTTCGCTACTCTCGGAATGACAGAATATCATTTCATTAGAGGTGCGTAAATCCCATGAATTGAGAATTATTAGTTATTTTTTCTATTTTCGTCATTGCGAGGCACGAAGCAATCCCTTCTTTTCAGATAAAATCTAGTTGTTAAGATTAAGTTTTTGCACAAACGCCGAATGTCTATCTGAGTTTAAGTGCTTTTGTAAAATCGATAAAACTTTCGCTAAATCATACTCCAAAAGAGAATCGACGGCTAAAACCAATGCGGGGAAAACCTGACTTTCAATTAATCCCTCAGAATCAGGCTCAAAGGTAAGATACTTTCCTTCATGGAGATAAAACCAATCTATTTTACGGCTATATACCTGCCAAACAATATATTCCTTCACTCCGTGACGACGATAAACCTGTAGCTTATCATGTAAGTCATAAGAAGCCGTTGAACCTGCGATTTCCACAATTAATTCTGGTGCGCCTTCGATATAATCATCTTTGCTAACTCTCGATTGCCCACCTTTTTTGATTCTCAGCAAAGCATCGGGTTGAGGTTGATTGTCTAAGTCTAATCTGATAGTCGCATTATCTGCTAACTCTACTCCGAAAGTATTTGCCATATAAAAGCCTAACCAAGTAATAATTAAGCTATGGGGTAAACCATGTCCTTCGTATCTTAACGCTGCAGCCATATAAACAACTCCATTGATTAATTCTGTTTTGATGTTTTCAGGGATTGTATGGGAGAGTTTTTCAAACTCAATACTGTTAAGACGATCGCCATTTTCGATAGTTAGTGTGATATTAGTATTCATGGCTTAAAAATAATCTTGGTTGTTCAACTTTGAATATGATAAATTTTTAATGATTTGAAGTGTTAAAAAGTAGTTATATTTCAAGCTACTTTGAATTTTTAGAGATTAGGAAAAAATACCACTTTGCTAAGGATAGCTAAGATACCACCTGTTAAAACTCCAAAAATACCTAAAAACCCTATGGTTAAGGTATTAAGACGGTTGTTTATAGATGTTTCTAGCTTGTCAATTTTGCCGTTCAGTTTATCTTCTAATCCGTCAATTTTGCCGTTCAGTTTATCTTCTAATAAGTCAATTTTGCTGTTTAGTTTGTCGTCTAATGCGTCAATTTTACTATCTAGTTTATCTTCTAATACGTTAATTTTACTATCTAGTTTATCTTCTAATACGTTAATTTTACTATCTAACTTATCTATTTTTACGTCTAGCTTATTGAGTATGTCAACTAAACTAACTTCAACGGTTTGTGTCATGATAAAATGTCCTTAAGTTTTATGTAAATTAGAAGTTACACACTTGCCGCAAAAATCAAAGGATTGAGATTCCTTCGCTACTCTCGGAATGACAGAATATCGTTAGAGGTGCGTAATTCCTATAAATTATTCAGAGTAGTCGATGGCTACTCTTTTTAGTTTTATTTTAACTTACCTTTCCAAACGTGAATGTTTAAACTCTAATTTGTTGATGCACACAAGCAAGATACCACATATAATCATCAATTTTGTAGGAGATAGCTTTATCCATATAAAACCAAGATTTACTCTTTTCTCTTTGGGCTTCATAATATAAACCGATATAAAGATTTAGATAAAACATCTCTCTTATATCCTTGGTATTGGCATTATTAATGATGGTTTGTATGGTTGCTTTACCTGCAAAAAGTCGGTATATTGAGGTCATAAACGATCGAGCGTCGGGTTTCACGGGTAATAAACTATTTCTTGCTGACTGTGCATCCTCTAACTGGGCGATCGAAAGGTAATACCAAATAGTTTCTTCTATATCTAAAGAATTAATACTTAAATCCACTTCAAACTGCCGTGCGGCTTTAGCGTATTTTTGCAAATAATAATAGGTGATACCCCTCTGCCAAAGATAAGGAGTCAATTGAGGGTTTAACTCCTCTGCCTTATTAAAATCCCGTAAAGATTCTTCTAATCGAATTAACTTAAAATAAATCATACCTCGATAAATATACATTCGAGGATCAAAAGGATAAGTTTTTAATCTTTGATTACATTTGGTTAAATCTGACTCTAAAACATTTGTATCAATCATACTAAGCTAGTTTGCATTTAAGTTTACTGATAGAGGTAGGCAAAAGGCAAAAGGCAACAGGTAAACGATGAATTCATGGGCAAGGGGTTTAAACCCCTTGTTAATAAAAACTGTAAGTTAAATGCGTCTTAGTTTATTGATTAACTTTTTTACAGTGTCTATATATGTTATATTAAGCCTTTATTTTTTAAGGGGAAAACAAAACCAGAAATATGTAAATCAGATATAAACAAAAAAAATTTAATGGTGAAAAAATATTAATGAGATTTTTAAACAAATTTACTATAGTTCGATCGAAAATAAAAACAACAATGCTGGTATGATTTACAAAAATCAGTATATCATTAAAACTAAATTATAGTTACTACTTATTTTGGTGTGCAGGAGAATATAACTATGAAAGAAATAGATTTGCAGGGTAAACCTTTTCATTTTATTGGCATCGGAGGCATTGGAATGTCTGCTTTAGCCTATATTTTAGCCAAAAGAGATTTACCCGTTTCAGGTTCGGATATTCGTACAAGTCATATAACGGAAAGATTAGAAAGGGTAGGGGCAACTATTTTTACCTCCCAAACCGCAGAAAATTTTGAGCAATTAAACAAAAATAGGTATTTAAAAAACAACCTTCCTGATGCGAACTTAAGTAGTAACTATGTTCCTCAAATCGTTTGTTCTACCGCCATTAATAACAGTAATTGTGAATATAAAAGTGCCATTGAAAAAGGCTATCCTATCTATCACCGCTCGGATTTATTAGCCGCTTTAATTAAAGATTACAACAGTATAGCAGTAGCGGGAACGCACGGCAAAACTACTACCAGCAGTTTAATTGCTTATATGCTTTTACAATGTGGTTTAGACCCTACCGTTATTATAGGGGGAGAAGTAAGTGCATGGAAAGGAAATGCTCGTTTAGGTACAAGTTCCTATTTAGTGGCGGAAGCCGATGAATCCGATGGTTCTTTGGTCAAACATCATCCCCAATTTGGTATTATTACTAATATAGAATTAGATCATCCTGATCATTATCAATCTTTAGAGCAATTAGTTCATATTTTTCAAGAATTTTCGGCACAAACTGAAACTATCATCGCTTGTGTGGATTGTCCTGTCGTGGCAAAATATATTAAGGCAGATGTGACTTATAGTCTAAAAGACGATTCTTCAGCAAACTATATCGCCAAAAATATTGTTCATCATCCCTTCGGTAGTGAAGCCCAAATCTGGGAAAATGGTCATTTATTAGGTACAATTTCTCTTTTATTGTCTGGAAATCATAACGTTAGTAATGCTTTAGCCTCTATTGCTTTAGGACGTAAATTAGGACTAGAATTTGATGACATTGCCCAAGCCTTAAGTACTTTTGAAGGAGCAAAAAGAAGATTTGAGAACAAAGGTACTTATAAAGGAGGCACATTAATTGACGATTATGCTCACCATCCTAGCGAAATTCGTTGTACCTTACAAGGGGCTCGATCGAGATTACCTCAATACCAAGCAAAAAGATTAGTCGCCATCTTTCAACCTCACCGTTATAGTCGCACTGCTACTTTTTTAGAAGAATTTGCCCAATGTTTTACCGAAGCCGACATCGTGATTCTTACGGATGTTTATAGTGCAGGAGAAACCAATAATCAAGGGGTTACGGGAGAAACTTTAGTAACTAAGATGAAAGAATATCACGATCGAGTTTACTATCATCCGAACCTATCTACTATGACAGAATTTTTAGCCGACTTTTTACAACCCGACGACTTAACCTTATTTTTAGGTGCAGGAAATCTTAATCAAATTATTCCTCAATTAGTAAAACTAAATACCGTTAATCTACCTCAAGTAGCCTAAACGGGAATGAGGAATGAGTAATGAGTAATGAGTAATGAGGAATGAGGAATGAGTAATGAATAATATTAACTCCTTAAACAATTTAGAGTTCAATTTATTGAACGTGATTTTGTTAGATGTGTAATTTATTACACGGCGTGTTATTGATTAACACCTTTAATTCTTCATTCTTCATTTTTCATTCTTCAATTCTTCCTTATCATTTATAATCATTTATATAAATTATCACTATGAAAAGCATCTGTTTACCCGGCACCGAATGCCACATTCATCACTCTGTCGCTTTATCTAATTACACTTCCTACCGAGTGGGCGGTAACGCACAATGGTATGTTGAGCCTAAATCTTGGGATGAGATTCAAGCGGTATTTGAATGGATAGAAAAACAACAAATTCCCTTTACTTGCATGGGAGGAGGCTCAAATTTACTCGTCAGTGACAAAGGAGTAGAAGGATTAGTCTTAAATACCAAGTATCTTAAAGAGTGTGAGGTTAACGAAGAAAATAATACCATCACAGTCGGTGCCGGATACCCCTTGCCAAAACTGGCATGGAAAGCCGCTAAACGTGGTTGGCAAGGCTTAGATTGGGCGGTAGGCATCCCCGGCACTATTGGCGGTGCGGTGGTAATGAATGCTGGGGCGCATAAAGGCTCAATGTCTGATATTTTAATTAATGCTGTGGTAGTTTACGGAGACGGTAGTATGGAAATTCTCTCTAAAGATGATTTAGAGTATAACTATCGATCGTCGAGATTACAAAAAGAAAAAGCCTTAGTGTTAAAAGCGACTTTAGCCTTAACCCCCGATGTGGATAGGGAAACAATGCTAGAGATTACCACCCAAAATTTCCGCATGAGAAAAAGTACCCAACCTTACGATAAGCCTAGTTGTGGTAGTGTGTTTCGCAATCCTTATCCCCAAGCGGCAGGATGGTTAATTGAAAATATTGGCTTAAAAGGTTATCAAATTGGAGGCGCTCAAGTTGCCCATCGCCACGCAAATTTTATCATCAACTCAGGAAATGCTACCGCTAGGGATATTTTTACCTTAATTAACCATGTACAAGAACAAGTACAAGAAAAATGCTCAATTTTGTTACATCCTGAAGTTAAATTATTAGGACAATTTTAACGTAAAACAGGCATCTTGCCTGTATTTTTTAAGTTAATTTTTAAAAGCTAATTGCGGTTGTAAGTTATTCAGGTAACATCAGTGACTAACCAAATAATGAAAGGTAAAGTGGCAAAACTAGCTAATGTAGAAATAATAATTGTTCTTGCCACCATGACGGCATTGCCTCCAAATTCCTTTACCATTACTACCGCATTAACTGCCGTTGGCATGGCGGTTTGTAAAGTTAATACTTTTAAATCTAATCCTTCTAAACCAACTAATATCCCTATACCATAAGCTATTATCGGTGCGATCGCAAGTCGTCCGATCGTAGCATAAAACTCAGTCATCCCAAACTCAAATTTCGTTTTACTTAACTGCATTCCCAAAATAATTAACGCAATGGGAATAGAAGAAATACCTAACCACTCCACACTTTTACCAAGATTAAAAGGTAATGTTATATCTGTCAGATGTAGAATAATACCGATAATCATAGACCAAATTAAGGGTAATTGCCACATAGATTTTAGGGTAATGATTAAGCTATCACCCTTTAACATCACGGGTAAGAGTCCAAATAAAACCATACTAGAAAAAATCATATAAATTACGGCTCTTTCTAAGCCTTCGTTACCCAAAGAAAAAGCAATGATAGATAATCCCATATTCCCATTATTAGGACATAAACTAATGGCGAATAATGCTTTATCATCGTCAGTGGATAATTTTAGGCATCGACTAATAATTAAGACTGCACCATAGATAATTGAGGTCGTTAAAATATATCCTAATAGTAATCTCAAGGCGGCTTCTGTGGAGATGGTAGTGCGATAAAAGCTATCAATAACTAAAGCTGGAGCGAGGATATAAACACTAATCTGAGATAATGTTGATTGATCTAATTTTAGAATTTTGTTTGCCACATAACCCATGAGAATTATTAAGGCTACGGGTAAAACTGAGGATAAAATTATATTCACAATGATTTATACTTTAAAATTTATTGATACTACGCTTTTTTTTCCTATTGCAATATATTAAGCAATCAACTTGATTCAAGTTTAAATCATTATTCTTTTATCTCGAAAATATTGTTAATTGTTCTCGATCGTGCTAATAATGTTGAAATAAATAATGCCATCAAAAATATTTTAAATACTTATGTACATGACTCCTAAGAGTGGTTTATTACTACTCCTTTCTTCTATAGCTGCGATCGCTTGTGTTGGTTCGATATTTGAGTTAAGCTCAGGTATGCCCCAATTAGGACAAATGAATACCTCAATTATTTTAGCTTTAAGTATTCCCTTAACGATCGTTTGTTTTGTGTTAGCGGTAATGGATGCTAGGGCAAATCTAAAGTAATCTTTATGTGGATATGAAGATAAATTGATATATGCACAATGTGAGTTTAAACAAAAATTCCTTTAATCATTACTTCATTATCTCTTATCCACTCATAAATATCGATTAAATAGGATCAAAAAGTGAGCTTATGAAATATAAATACACGGCTAAATATACAAAAATTCCATCTGGATATATGGGACAAATTATAGAATGCCAAGAAGTCATTACCGAAGGAAAAAATCTAGCAGAATGTCGTTTGATGCTCGAAGATGCTTTAAAGGAAATGATTTTAGCCTATCAACAGTTGGAAAAACCCATTCCCTTAAATGAGAATAACATTATCGAAAGTTTATCCATTGAGGTTGCCTAATGTCGGTAAAAAGAAGAGAAGGAGGCAATCATTCTATTTACACCAATGATGAAATTACTATTCCCGTCAAAAGGCATAACATTTTCGATCGAATTACAGCTAATCAAATTTGCAAACAAGCAGGATTAGATAAAAGATTTTAACTTAAATATATTTTATAAAGTTACCATTAGACAAGGTTCGATTAAGGTAGAAAGTTCGATCGAGATTTTGTCTGATAAAATATAGAAAAATAAACGATTATAGTGATTAAAAGTAATGAATTGGCAAGAAAGAATTGTAATTGATCAAAATATTTGTCATGGAAAAGCCTGTATTAAAGATACACGGATTATGGTGTCTGTTATTTTAGATAATTTAGCAGTTGGTGTTACTATTCCTGAAATTCTTAAAAGTTATCCTTCTTTGTCTCAAGAAGACATCTTCGCAACCCTTGCTTATGGTGCACAATTAGCCCGTGAGCGTGTTATTTTATTAACAGCATAATTCATGAAATTTAAAATAGACGAAAATTTACCCGTAGAATTTGCCGAATTATTACGATCGCAAGGATATAATGCTGAAACTGTTAAAGAAGAAAATCTTTGTGGAAAACCTGATGAAAATATTATTGAAGTTTGTCAACAAGAAAACCGTATTTTAGTTACATTAGATTTAGATTTTGCTGATATTCGGGCTTATCCTCCTCAAAATTACCCCGGCATTATTGTCTTGAGAGCATCCCGTCAAGATAAATTATATTTACTACCTATTTTTGAAAAAATTATCCCATTGTTACAAAAAGAAACTGTTAATCAAACTTTATGGATTGTCGAAAAAAATAAAATAAGAATTAGAAGTTAAATAACCTATCTTTAACCTAATACCTAATACCTAACACCTAACACCTCCCCTCATCAAAATACTTTTTCAGCAAAACTTATTTACACCAATGATGAAATTACTATTCCCGTCAAAAGGCATAACATTTTCGATCGAATTACAGCTAATCAAATTTGCAAACAAGCAGGATTAGATAAAAGATTTTAACTTAAGAATATTTCTTGAGAGATAGTTTAAATCGTGCTAAACTGTTAAGAACGATCGTTCTTGATAAAAAGATCATTTAAGGGCAAAAAAACTAAAATAAAGCCTTAAACAGAGGAATTATACATATATGAGTACAGAAAAACAGACAACAAACTACGGTGCAGAGCAAATTCAAGTCTTAGAAGGCTTAGAACCTGTGAGAAAGCGTCCGGGTATGTACATTGGAACTACAGGACCTAGGGGATTGCATCATCTAGTTTATGAAGTTGTTGATAATTCGATCGATGAGGCTTTAGCTGGTCACTGTAGTCATATTGAAGTAGAACTTAACGCAGATGGTTCAGTCTCCGTCACCGATGATGGTAGAGGTATCCCTACAGATATTCACCCCTCCACCAACAAATCAGCCTTAGAAACCGTAATGACAGTGCTTCACGCAGGGGGAAAATTCGGAGGCGGTGGCTATAAAGTATCAGGAGGTTTACACGGAGTTGGTATTTCCGTAGTTAACGCCCTTTCTGAATGGGTACAAGTAACAGTATGGCGCAAAGGCAATATTCACACCCAACGCTACGAAAGAGGTAATGCCGTCACTGAATTAATCGCAAAACCTGATCCAAATCATGCTACAGGTACATCTATTAGTTTTCTACCCGATAACCAAATTTTCACCGAAACCACAGAATTTGATTATAATACCCTCTCAGGGCGACTCAGAGAATTAGCTTACCTCAACGCAGGAGTAAAAATTACTTTTAGCGATAAACGAGTTATACCAGAACGCATCGAAACCTACTGTTATGAAGGGGGTATCAAAGAATATGTTACCTACATGACAAAAGAAAAAGAGCCTCTGCATCAAGATATTATTTATGTAGAAGGAGAGAAAAACGCTGTACAAGTGGAAGTTGCCTTTCAATGGTGTGTGGATTCCTACAGTGATACTATTTTAGGATTTGCTAATAATATCAGAACCGTGGACGGGGGTACACATTTAGAAGGCTTAAAAACCGTCTTAACCCGTACTGTTAATAGCATTGCTCGTAAACGCAATAAAATCAAAGAAAACGAGCCGAATTTAGGGGGAGAAAACGTTAGAGAAGGTTTAACGGCTGTAATCTCGGTGAAAGTTCCAGAGCCTGAATTTGAAGGACAAACTAAGACAAAATTAGGTAACTCCGAAGTTAGAAGTATTGTGGACTCTTTAGTGGGAGAAGTTTTAAACGATTATTTAGAGCGTAATCCCCAAGTAGCGGATAGTGTCATTGATAAAGCCATTCAAGCCTTTAAAGCCGCCGATGCCGCTAGACGTGCCAGAGAATTAGTGCGCCGTAAATCCGTGTTAGAATCCTCACCCCTACCGGGTAAATTAGCAGATTGTAGCTCTCGTGATCCTTCTGAATCAGAGATATTTCTTGTAGAGGGAGATAGTGCAGGTGGTAGTGCAAAACAAGGGCGCGATCGACGTTTCCAAGCTATTTTGCCTTTGCGTGGTAAAATCCTCAATATCGAAAAAACTGATGATGCAAAAATCTATAAAAATAACGAGATTCAATCCTTAATTACAGCCTTGGGTTTAGGTATTCGAGGGGATGAATTTGATCCTAGTCAACTACGTTATCATCATATTGTAATTATGACTGACGCTGATGTGGATGGCGCACACATCCGTACTCTTTTATTAACATTCTTCTATCGTTATCAAAGACAGTTGGTAGAAGAAGGCTATATTTACATTGCTTGTCCTCCATTATATAAATTAGAAAGAGGCAAAAATCATTATTATTGCTATAGCGATCGAGAATTACAACAAAAGATTGCGGAGTTTCCTGCCAATGCTAACTATAATATTCAACGATTTAAAGGTTTAGGGGAGATGATGCCTCAACAACTTTGGGATACTACCATGAATCCCGAAACCCGTATGATGAAACGGGTAGAAATTGAGGATGCTGCTCAAGCTGATCATATTTTCACCGTATTAATGGGCGATCGAGTTGCACCACGTCGGGAATTTATCGAAACCCATGGACCGAGATTAAACTTAACTCAACTAGACGTATAATTGTAGGGTGGGCATTGCCCACCCATTTGAGCTGAAATTATTTCAAATTTTCCCTCAGAAGATAAAGGGTGTCTCGTTGCTGGTAAGGTCGATCGATCGAAACAATGGCGTTTTTAATGGTATCCTCGTCTAAGCAAGTGCCTCCTTTCGCCCCTGCCATGGTGGTAATATGCTCTTCCATGAGAGTTCCCCCAATATCGTTACATCCCCATTGCAAAGCCTCTAATGCCCCTTTTAAGCCCAATTTTACCCAACTAGGTTGATGATTTGGGATGACATCCCCTAAAAATAAACGGGCAACGGCGGTTAAGATTAAACTCGATCGTAAATCAGGTTGATCTCTGCCGACACGATTTCTTAAGGGTTTTGGGGCTTGTTCTCCCACAAAAGGAAGTAAAATAAATTCTGTAATTCTAGCAGGATAGTTCTTTTCTAAGGCTTTTTCTTGTATCGATCGAACCTTACTTAAATGTAATATTTGTTGCTCTGGAGTTTCAATATGTCCTGATAACATAGTGCTAGTAGTGGGCATTCCTAAACTATGGGCGGTGGAGACGATTTCTAACCAAGTGTCAGAGTTGAGTTTTTCGGGACAAATAATTTTTCTGACGTTATCATCTAAGATTTCAGCCGCAGTACCCGGCATTGAACCCACTCCATGATCTTTAAAGGCTAAAATAACATCAGAGTAGGTTAAACCGTCTTCTCTAGCGATAAATTGCACTTCTTGAGGAGAAAAAGCGTGTAAATGTAATTCAGGAAAATTATTTTTTATCCCTGTTACTAATTTAAGATAATATTGCAAACTGCTACCGTTGATTTTAGCTTGAGGATTTAATCCTCCTTGCATACAAATTTCTGTGGCATTTTTTTCGATCGCACCCTGACACTTAGCCAAAATATCTTCTAAATTAAGCCAAAATGAGCCTTCTTCTTCGGCATCTCGTCTAAAGGCACAAAAGCTACAATGTTGCTCACAAATATTGGTAAAATTGATGTTTCTATTGATAACATAAGTTACGGTTTCTCCTTTTTGTTCTTGACGAGTTCGATCGGCTTTAGTTTTGAGATAAGATATATCTTCATCAGAGTTGGACTTGAGTAAATAAAGAGCATCAGTGGAGGAAATAAACATAAAATCTATTAGGGGAATAAAAAGGAAAAATAAAAGTTGTCATGATGAGGGGATTATTTATCTCAAAATTCTATGGAATTGAATTTTCTTATTTCCCTCGAAGTCATCTTAATATTGCTTTATTATCACTTAATGAGGATGAGATTGCTTTAGATTGCTTCATGGCTCGTAATGACGAGAAAAACATAATACTATAAATTATTTGAAACTAAATTTTTTAGAGATTGCTTCGTGCCTCGCAATGACAAGGAAAAAAGAAAAATGGATGAGCCAATTATTGAATTAAAAGGAGTTTGTAAAGCCTTTGGAAGTAGGGTAATTTTAGATCATGCTGATTTAAAAATTTATCCTAATGATGCTTTAGTTATTGTAGGTCCTAGTGGCACGGGAAAATCGACTATTTTAAGGCTAATTGCTGGTTTAACCGAACCCGATGAGGGGGAAATTTATATCAAAGGAGAAAAAAGACATGGTTTAATCGAAGATCATCAAGATATAATGACTATTAGCATGGTATTTCAACAGGCGGCATTATTTGATTCTTTGACGGTGAGAGAAAATGTCGGTTTTTCTTTATATGAACATTCTGGATTACCCCGTAAACAAATTGCCCAAATTGTCGATCGAACCTTAGAAATGGTAGGTTTATCACCGATTACTGCGAATCTTTATCCTGCGGAATTATCAGGAGGGATGCGTAAAAGAGTTAGTTTTGCCAGAGCAATTATTTTCAATCCTGATAAACCAGAACAACGTCCAGAGGTAATATTATATGATGAACCAACGGCGGGACTCGATCCCATTGCTTCCACAGTGGTAGAAGATTTAGTAGGGCATTTACAAGAGAGTTTTTCGGATTCTAATGCCTATGTCATGGTAAGTCATCAAAATAGTACCATTCGCCGTACGGGAAAAAGATTAGTTTTTTTGTATGAAGGTAAATTTCAATGGGAAGGTGATATAAAAGAGATTGATACAACAGATAATCCTTTGGTTAGGCAATTTTTTAGTGCTAGTACTCAAGGACCAATTAAATAACCTTAGTTTGACACTCATAAAACTGATGAAGATGAGAGGGGGAAGAAGGGGAAGAAGGGGAAGAAGGGGAAGAGATGCAAAAAAAGATATAGGAGTGAGCTAAGATTATTTAGTGTAAATTCTTACGGGAAGGTATGTTATGCGATCGAGATTATTTAGAGAAGGTTCGGTAGGTTTATTTATTTTGGTAGGTTTAGCGGTTTTTGGGGGTATCATCTTTTTTTTGAGAGGGCATAAATTTCAAGATAATAGCTACCAATTAACATTATTTTTTGAAAACGCTGGAGGATTAAGAGAAGGGGGTAGAGTTTTTTTTCGGGGTGTGGGAGTGGGTAGAATTGTCACCATTAAACCTAGTAGCAATGGGGTAGAAGTAATCACGGAAATTAGTGACGGTTTACAGATTCCTTCAGATGTTCGGGTTTCCACCACTCGATCGGGTTTATTAGGAGATGTTAGTGTTAATTTAATTCCTCAAGCTGAATTGACAGAGGAAGCGAAACAAATTAGCCCTTTAAGTGAAGAATGCACAACTCAACAATTAATTCTTTGTAACAGAGAAACCATAAATGGTAAAGCTAGTCCAGACTTAGTAGAGAGTTTAAGCCGTCTAGCCGATCGATTTGACGATGATGATTTATTTGATAGTATCAGTGAAGCTGTAATTAATATGAATAAGGCAGGAGAAAAAGTTGCCAAATTAACCGATCAAATGTCAGAGTTTACTATAACTGCTCAAAAAGATTTAGCTTCCATTTCCGAAGCTGCCAACGAAGTAGGCAATACGGCACAGGCTTTTTCTCGTACCGCCGATTCTTTTTCTCGTACGGCAGAAATTACAGGAGAACAAGTTAAACTTTTAAGTGAAGATTATCGCAGTCTTCCCGCCGAAATTACCACCCTTACCAGTAACCTTAATCAAGTTATCAATGATAATCGATCGAATTTAAGTAGTGCCATCGCCAGTTTTAGTGACACTACCAGAAGTGTGAGTGAATTAGCCAAAAATGCAGATCAATTAATCACTAGGGTTAACAATAACGCCGATGTAGAAAAAATAGCGAAAAATCTCGAAACCAGTACCGAAAACCTAAATAAAATTAGCAATAATCTTCTCGCCCTTTCTGAAGAATTAAACAACCCCACTAATTTAGCTACCTTACAACAAACCCTCGATTCTGCTAGAGTTACCTTCGCTAATACGGCAAAAATTACATCAGAAATCGAAGAATTTACAGGCGATCCCGAATTTCGCAGAAACCTCAAAAATTTAGTCAACGGATTAAGTAATCTTGTTTCCTATACGGAATTTTTGGAAAAACAAGTCGAATTAGCCACTTTATTAGAGAATATTAATCAATATGAGTCACAAATGAAAAAAGGTGAATTAATAGGGAAAATATATAAATAGAGATTGACTCATAGTTTTTTGATGAAGGTAGGGAGAAGGGAAAAGGGAAAAGGGAAAAGGGAAAAGTGCTTAAATTTCTCTAACGGAGGGTTTACCGTCAATAATTTCTCCCACGAGTATCACATCGGCTACCCCTACAAATAAACCGTTTTCTAACACCCCCGGTAAATTATTGATTTTCATTTCCAATTCTGAGGGATTATCAATTCGATCGAACTTAACATCAATAACTAGATTACCTTGATCCGTCACCACAGGACCAGCTTTTCTGATACCCATTCTCAACTCAGGTTTACCTCCTAACTCTGCTAATTGGCGCATAACGGGAGTAACTGCCATAGGGATAACTTCCACAGGTAACAAAAAAGTCGAACCTAACTGATCAACTAATTTACCACTATCCACCACCACAATAAATTGTTCTGCTAAACTATCGACAACTTTTTCTCTCGTATGCGCAGCGCCTCCCCCCTTAATTAAGTTTTTGTGAGGATCAACTTCATCTGCACCATCAATAGCTACATCTATATGATCGATCGCATCGAGGGTAGTTAAAGGAATGCCGTATTTTTTGGCTAATACTTCCGCTTGAAAGGAAGTCGGTACACCCACAATATTAGTTAACTCACCGTTGGCTAGTCTTTCTCCGATATATTGAATGGCATAGGCAGTAGTTGAACCTGTACCCAATCCCACGATCGTGTTAGACTTTACTTTAGAAGCGGCGGCTTTGCCTACTTCTTGTTTCATTACTGTTACTGGATCTGTAGTCATAGTTACTGTTTTTGATAATCAATATTTGACATTATCTGTGATTCTCGATCGATTAACAATAAGAATTAGAAATTAAGAATTAAGACTTCTCCAGAAAAACAAGCAAGATGCCTGTTCTATAGTGATAAAATCATCTTCAATGGAAAAATCTAGTCTGTGCAAATACGACTAGGAATAGAAACGATCGATCGTCTAAACTGAGATAAATATTGTTCTAAAGCCACCATATTAGGAAGATTTAAACTATAGTAAGTCCATTTTCCTTGCTGACGAGTATTAACTAGATTCGCCTCCCGTAAAGTTTTGAGGTGAAAAGATAACTTGGATTGAGGAATATCTAAAATTTCAGTAAGTTCACAGACACATAACTCTCTACTGCTCAATAATTCTAAGACTTCGATTCTCAGACTATCAGATAACGCTTGAAAACCCTTAATATAACTTTCTTTAGTATTAATTTCCGTAAGAACCATAATAATTAATCATATACTCGTTTGTTATGATACTCGATCGTAAGAATTAAGAATTAAAAATTAAGAATTATCTAGTATTTATTACCGCTTATTTACGATAAAGCGATCGAAAAATATCTACAATAGAATATAAAGTTTTGTAACAAGATTGCCGTGAATTTTTTGAAAACCTTGCAAAGTATCGAAAAAACGAAATTAATCAATTTGGGGATACTGTTTTTCTGTGCTTTATTTTTTTGGACAAGTACAACCTCTTTATTACCAGTTTTACCTGCTTATATTCAAGACATGGGTGCTACTGCGAAGCAAGTTGGTTATGTAATGGGATGTTTTGCCATTGGTTTATTATTGTCGAGGGTATGGTTAGGAAAACTAGCGGATGAGGGGTTAACCAAGTTAATTCGAGGTATAGGCATCAGTGCCAAGATAACGAATATTTTAGTAGATATTTGTCGTCAAGTTATCGGAAAATTAGTGGACTATCCTAGTCGAAAAGTTGTTATCGTTATTGGTACTATGGTAGTGACTTTAGCACCTTTGGGCTACTTATTATTAGATACCATTCCAGAATTGATGGTAATTCGAGCTTTTCACGGGGTGAGTATTGCGGCTTTTACTACGGGTTATAGTGCGTTAGTGGTGGATTTGTCTCCCCCGAAACAAAGGGGAGAATTAATAGGTTATATGAGTTTAGCTGTGCCGATTGGTATGGCTTTTGGACCCGCTTTAGGGGGTTTTTTACAGGAAGCTACTAGCTATGAGGTATTATTTGCTATTTCCGCTTTTTGTGGATTTTTAGCGGTGGTTTTAGCCTTACAAATTCGGGAATTTGAGTCTTTCCCTAAGAATTATCCTACTAAACCTGTTTATGAGTTCGATCGAACCCAAGATAGAAGTTTTAAAGAGATTATTTTTCATCCCTCTTTTTTAGTACCAACTATAATTTTATTACTCATTGGTACTTTATTCGGGGCATTGGTGACATTTTTACCCCTTTACTTAAGGGAAATCGAGATTAAGTTTAATGTCGGCTTGTTTTATACTATCTCTGCCATCGCATCTTTTTTAGTAAGATTTATTTCAGGTGGTTCATCGGATAGATATGGTAGAGGTATTTTTATTAGTATGAGCATCCTTTGCTATATGTTATCAATGGTTTTGTTAACCTTTGCCAATAGTAGCAATATGTTATTATTTTCCGCCTTATTGCAAGGTTTGGGGGCAGGGATGTTAGTACCCATTATCCTAGCATTAATATCCGATCGATGTCAGCCAACGGAGAGGGGAAAAGTATTTGCTATTTGTGTCAGTGGTTTTGATGTGGGAGTAGCCTTAGGAGGACCTGTTTTAGGGAGTTTGGTGCTAGACTTTGGTTATCGTTTTCTGTTTGGCATGACAATCATCATGGCGATTTTAGCGTTAATAATCTTCATGGGTTTTTCTAATAAAAACATTGCTAACTCATGGCGTTTTGCTTTAGGTTACACACGGGATTTATATGCACTTAAATAACAGGATTTTTTCATTATCAAAATTTGATCTAGTTGGTATAATTGACATGGAATCTAGCCTTTTTTTATAGTAAGAAAATTGCTATATATTATTATGAGAAACCATGATATTTTTTATATAAATTGAGTTAAATTTATTGGCTCTTCTACAGTAGTTATGATATTTTAGTAGTAAATAATCCTTAAAATCGTTTATATATAATAGGTTTATGATTTTAAAAATGCAGATGTTATAGATTGACAATTTTAATTTAACCTAACACCTGCGACCTGATACCTGACACCTTTTTTTAGACATAATTTATCATACTCAAAGTAGAAGAACCAATTTATTTAACGATCGCTATTAGACGTATAATTCATTACACGTTGAGATAATAACTCCAAAACTATTACCTATTACCTATTACTCATTACCTATCATATTACCCCGTCTTGGGAGACAAAAGTTCGATCGAGGGGTAGAGGAGCAACCGCTTCTGATAAAGTAAAATTACCTTCTTCAATCCATTGTTTGAGAGTTTGTGCAACTTTATTACTCAAATACATACTAGCCACAGAAGCTACTCTTACAGTTTGCCCTTCGATTTTGATTTTACCGTGTTTCAACTGGGCATAGTTAACCAATCCAAAACTAGGGCGCACTCGTCTAGGAATAGAAAAATCCACTACGGGGGCGACAATATCTTCATCCTGCACAGCACAACGCTCAATAATTTTTTCACTCAAGACAGGGAAGGGAATACCAACCCCTAACATTAAGGATGGACCATAATTTTTGAAATAGCAACCCCTTACCCATTCAGGGGACATTTTTTTGGCATCGCCTATCAAGGCTAAAGTCGAAGCGGGCCCTATGGGTGTATCATTGGGCAATCTTTTTTGTAAGGGAAAATGTTGTGTACCCTCCCACACAATCATCCCCTGCGCACCGCCTAAGAATATTTTAGTACCAATACCCACTACTTCTAAATTGGGATCATTTAACAAAGGAGACATAGCACCGATACTACTATAAACAGCGTTACCTAAACGGGGTAACAGTGGCCCTAAATAAGTATATAACTGTCGATCGCCTCCATTCACTCCGACGATGAAATTTTGGTATAAATTACGAGGGTTGTATAAGTAAAACTGATTAATTGTCTCGATCGAGATGGAAGATTCAAAAGAGGCACGGGGATAACAGTCCGTAACTTGTCCAATAGCTTTTACAGTAACGGATTTACCAGCAATAAGATTTTCGATGACATGAGAACCACCTTTTTCGGGGAGGGGCGAATTATCATGATCATGAACGGGATTATAACTGGTGTGGGCGGTAGCACCCAAATACAAGTCCACTGCTCCAAATCCTGCGTAAGCTGGTACTCCATCTAGCCAACATTCCCTAATTTTTATGGGGGGATCAGTATGTCCTAAGTTCAAAATCGCCCCCGATGATTCCATCGGTTCAAATGTACCCGTACAAATTACATCAACTTTTTCATAAGTTTTCTTTATACCTAGTTTTTTTACTTTTGCTTTCAATTCTTCGATCGTGCAGACATTGGCTTTTTTGTCAAGAATTTTCTCGTTAATTTCTTCGATCGTGCGCATAAAATTAGCTAAATTTTGATTAATTAATTCATTATTAGACTCCGACTTCTTGATTGTCAATGACTTGATTAAGTTTGCCACTGCGATAACCTTCCAAGTCGAGGGTAACGTAAGTAAATCCTAATGATTGAAAATGACTAACGATGTCGGGGAGATTATTTTCGACTATAAATTCTTTGATTTGTTCGGGTAATAGTTCTATTCTAGCGGTATCTCGATCGAACCTCACCCTCAGATTACTATAACCCAACTTCCTAAGATAAATTTCTGCTCTACCGACACGGTATAATTTTTCATAGGTAATTTCTTCACCATAGGGAAAACGAGAGGAGAGACAAGGTTGAGAAGGTTTATCCCACCATGACAACCCCAAAAGTTTAGTCATTTCTCTGACTTCTACTTTAGTTATACCAACTTCTGCTAAAGGCGATCGAGCGCCCCTTTCTTTTGCCGCTTGAATACCTGGGCGATAATCTTGTAAATCATCGGCATTGACTCCATCCACTACATAGGGATAATTTCTTTCTAAGGCAATGGGTTTGAGCTTGTCGTGAAGTTCACTTTTACAAAAATAACAACGATTAACGGGATTTGAGGTATAGTTAGGGTTACTCATTTCTTCCGTTTCGATTAACTCATGGTTAATACCAATTATCTTAGCTTGTTCTTGGGCTTCGTCTAATTCTTCGGGTAATAAAGAAGGTGATACTGCTGTAACCGCAACACTTCGATCGCCTAAGACATCATAGGCAACTTTTGCCACCAAAGTGCTATCAATACCGCCTGAATAAGCAATTAAAGCCTTATCCATAGTACGAAAAATATCTTGTAAATCCTGTAATTTTTTTTCAATCATAGAAAATAATAAATAATTAGTGAATAGTGAATAGTAAATAGTGAATAGTGAATAGTGGATAGTTAATTAAGACTTATGCAAAGATAATCCTATTTTGTCATTGCGAGGAAACGAAGCAATCTTATAAATCTTGATTTTTGTCTTAAAAAGTGCTGACTTATTCTTGGTATTTTCTTCCCCCTCTCCCCCCTCTCTCTTTACCATTATCCATTAAGTATTGTCTCTACGGCGACGGCGACGACGGCGATTTTCTTGGGATAACTCCTGATGAGTTTCTTGCACAAGGGTTGTTTTATGATAACTTTCTCTCGGTTTAAGAGGCTCTAATTTAATGGTAGGTTTATCTAAAACTAATCTACCGGGGGGATGTCCAAAATTCTGAATGGGCATTTTATCTGTGGCTTTTAACATGAAATTACGCCACATTTGCGCCGTTATGGCACTACTTCCTCTGGTTTCTCCATTGTTATCATTACCTACCCATATTCCAGTAGCTAATTGAGGAATATAACCAATAAACCATAAATCCCTTGCTTTATCGGATGTGCCTGTTTTTCCTGCTACGGGGCGCCCTATCTGGGCGGGTACTCCTGTACCTGATCGTACAACTCTTTGCAACATCCACGTTGTGATATTAGCACTATTTTTGTCTAAGGCGGTTTGAGATGGAAATTTGGCTTCATAGAGAATTTCTCCTTTGGCATTGACAATGCTTTTAATGCCGTGAACTTGTATATGTTGTCCTTGATTTGCTAAAGTACCATAAGCACTTGTTAATTCTAAAAGGTTGACTTCCGAAGCGCCCAAGGCTAAAGAGTAAGTGGGTAAGAGAGGGGATTGTATGCCCATATTTTGTGCGACTTTGATGACAGGATTCCAACCCACATCAATCAGGTTTTTTACTGCAACCACGTTTAAGGAGGAGGTTAAGGCTTGGGCAATGGAAACATCCCCCCGATAACTTTCACCGTAGTTTTTAGGCTCATATCCATCTACTACATAGGGTGCGTCTAAGTAGCTTTTCTCTGGAGACATTCCTCCAGCAATAGCAGTAGCATATACAAAGGGTTTAAATGTTGAGCCGGGTTGCCGTTGCGCTTGGGTGACTCGGTTAAATTGATTTTTGGCAAAATCCACCCCTCCTACCATTGTACGGATTTCTCCCGATCGAGGATCAATAGTTACCAATGCGCCTTGAGTGAATCTTTGCCATTTTCCATAACGTTTAACAGCATTTTCTACCACTTCTTCGCCTACTTCTTGCCATTGAGGATTAAGGGTGGTATTAATCGTTATTCCTCCTTGTGCTAATATATCTCGACTGACGTATTTGCCCATTTCTTTTTGTATATATTCCACAAAATAAGGAGCTCTGCGAATATGTCTTTTTAAGGGGCTTGATTTTACTTCTAAGGGGGTTTCGATCGCACTTTGGGCTTCTTCGGCGGTAATATAGCCTTGTTGTGCCATGCGATTTAAGACTAGATTTCTACGGGTTTTTGCCTTATCAGGATTTTCGAGGGGAGAATAAAGACTAGGCGCTGGGGTAATTCCTGCAATGGTTGCTATTTCAGGAAGGGTAAGTTCATCTAAGGATTTGCTAAAATAACGATGGGCGGCATCTCCTACTCCATAAGCACCTGAACCAAGATAGACTAAGTTAAGATAGGCTTGTAATATTTCTTCTTTGCTGAGTTGATTATCGATTCTTTGGGCAATTACTGCTTCTTTGAGCTTTCTTTCTATACTACGATCTTGATCTAAATAAACGATTCTCGCTAGTTGTTGAGTAATAGTGCTTCCCCCTTCTCTTACTTCTCCTGATTGAAAGTTAGTCATGGTAGCGCGCGCGATACCTTGTACATCGACTCCGTTATGTTGATAATATCGACTATCTTCAATGGCAATAAAAGCCTGTTGCAGTTTTTCGGGAATCTCCGTAATTTTTTTTCTCTTGTGACTGAGATCACCAAATTGAGCGAGAATGGTGTTATCTTGGGCTTTAATAGTCAGGGTATTGGGTCGATCGTAATTAACCACCTCAGTCACATTAGATGGTAAAATCTTATCAAATTCAAGCCATTGACCGATTAAAAAAGCAAAGAAACCAAAATTAATGGTGAAACCTACCGCAAAACCATGCCAAAATATACGACTATGACGTAATTCCTTAATAGATGCGAAAGTTCCCATTTTTTCCTCGATGGTTGATAAATTTTCCTTGAATAATGGTACTTTATTTTAACTCAATTTGCAGAATAGTAAGAATTAGGAATTAAGAATGGCAAGAGTAATTTTTGAAATAATTTTCTTTTCTAGTCTTCTAGTCTTCTAGTGTTCTAGTCTTCCCCCTCTTATCATCATCATTATAGTTCACTTAGATTAGATATTAGGTGTCCATCTTCTAATTCGATAATTCTTTCGGCTACGTCTAAAATTCGATCGTCATGGGTGACAATGAGAATAGTACAACCTTGATTTTTGGCTAAATTTTCCATAATATCCACCACATCACGCCCTGATTTGCTATCTAATGCCGCCGTAGGCTCGTCTGCTAGTACCATTTTCGGGTGACTGACTAAGGCACGGGCGATGGCTACCCGTTGTTTTTGTCCCCCTGACAGATTTTCGGGATAATAATTAATATGATCTCCTAATCCTACCGCATTTAACATCTCGATCGATCTTAACTTGGCTTCCTTACTTGAGATATGATTATGTAGTTCGATCGACATTTGCACATTTTGTCTTGCCGTGAGAGATTTAAGTAAATTATGGGCTTGGAAAATATAACCAATATTGCACCGTGTTTCGATTAATAATTTATCCTTCCCATTGACTAATTCTTTTCCAAATACCTTTAAACTACCATGACTGCTCGATCGTAATGCACCCATTAAAGTTAATAATGTAGTTTTACCAGAACCTGAAGGTCCTTTCATAATCACTACTTCCCCTTTTTTGAGGGTTAAATTAATGTCAAATAGAATCTGTTTTTTTAATGCACCACTACCAAAATAAAAATCCAAGTTAGTGATTTCTACAACTTTATCATTATCATTAGTATTATTGTTAACTGGATTAGATTCAGAATTGAGTAGTAACATGATAAATTTTCTCTTTATTTATTCAAACTTTGTTGGTTAGATTCGTGACAGTGAAATTAATAAAAAAATGAATTTAAAAACTAGACATTGATAAATAATTCTGTTTTCATAACGTTTCACCATATAGTAGGAACAATAGATGCAGTAATTTTTGTATCACGAGTAATTAAAGGTAAGTTCAAATACAGTGCCGTAGCTGTGATAATTCTATCAGGCATTTCAGGCACTACTTGACGATCGATTTTTGGTAAACTTAAGGCTATGTCTAAATCAATAGCTATAACTGCCAATTACTTGATACTTGATTTAAGGCATTAATCAATCTTGTTAATGCTAATTCAGGTATTCTTCCTTTTTCTGTTAAATAAGTTATCTCGATGATAGTAATACTACTCAAGTAAATTTTAGAAGCAGAATCGATGGTTTTTCGTGCTGTTTCCGAGAGTTTAGGAGATTGTAAAAAATACCAAATAGCTGTATGAGTATCAACTACTACTGCATTCATAGCTCAATCTCCTTACCAAAGTTAGCCCATATTTCTTGTCTAGCTGTAGCTATATCATCTTCGTTAACAGAGAAATTTAAATCCTCCCATAATCCTTTGAAATTCAAGTCGATGATAGGCTGATTTTTTTCTTGATACTTTAGAAATTTCACAAACTCTAATACTGTTTTCTGTTTATCAATACTTAAGTCTTTTAAGTTATCTAACACAGCTTTTTGTATGTTCATAATTATTGTTATTAAACCTCTTGTAAAATAAAAATTAGGATAATTATAATATCAGTATATTTTTGAATTGTTATACTTAGTCCATTATAACTACTGTATAAAGTTCATCACTAATGTATATAATGTAAAATTAAATAACTAATCATTTATTATTTATCTCAAGTATAATGCAAAAACAAACTATTTTATATACATCTAAATTAGATGCTTTAATTGCGGTTGCCAAAAGGTTAAGTATGTATGAGACTGAACAAAACATGGATTCAGAAGAATTTTTCCACCGATATAATCAGGGATTATTGTCTGATGATGTTTTATTTGTAGAATGGGCTAATGATTACCAACATTATCTTGCTTTACATAAAGAATTATCACAAAAATTAAACTATGTTGCCGCCTAAAATTTTAACCGATTATCTAAATCAAATAGAAGAAGTAATTAACCATTTCAGAAATGTTGATATTGAACATTATAAAGAGGAAATTTTAACCACAGAAAGAGCAAATATCAAAATTAGATTAAGATTTAATCATAAATATTTGTTGGAAATAAATGAGGCAATAATAGTTTCTGAAAATAAATTAAAAACTCTCGATTATCGTTATCATTTTCAAGATGAACACAATAGGCTAATTTTTCGTTATGATAGCACCCCCCATTTTCCTAATCTTTCTACTTTTCCTCATCATAAACATTTATCAAATGATGTAATTAGTTGTCAAAAACCCGAAATTACTGAAGTATTAGAAGAAGTAAAAAACATTATTTATTCTTGATATATTAACCTAAGTATATTAAAATATATCCGCAGGATCGGCAGATTTTAATTTACTAACGGCGATCGCACCTGAGAAACAACACATCAACAAAGTAAGCACATAAACAAAGAAAATAAGAGATTTTGTCATGAAAATTGGTAAACCCGTAGCATTAGCGGCACTTTGATAAAGTAGAGTAGAAAAGACTAAACCGGGGATAAAACCAATACAAGCCAAAATAATTGCCTGTTGAAATACTAGCACTAATAAATAATTGTCACTATAACCCATCGCTTTGAGGGTAGCATATTCGGGCAAATGATCCGCTACATCAGTATAAAGGATTTGATACACGATGACAGTACCCACAATTAAACCCATGATAGTACCCAAACCAAAGACAAAACCAACGGGGGTGCTAGTTTCCCAATACTCTCGCTCATAATTAATAAATTCATCCCTCGATAACACTAACACATCCCCCTCATTTAACTTATTTTTCAAGGTAGCAATAACGGCATCACTATTCGTATTGGGTTGCAGATGAATCACCCCTATATCAATTAGTCCTTTTTTTCGATTAGGAAATAACCTTAAAAAGTTTAAATCACTGGTGATAATGTTACCATCTGCGCCAAAAGTCGTACCCAAAGAAAATAACCCACCTACGGTAATTTGACGGTTAGCTAATTCCGTTTTAACTTCTTTGCCTGAGTTAAAAATTTCTGCAACTTGCCCATATTCAGGGCGAGATTGATCATCAAACAGCATAACATCAGGTAACTTAATTCGATCGAAACTCTCATCTAATCCGGGTAAGTCAAAAACGTTATCTTTTGGATTAACCCCTATCACCATAATTTGACGGGTATTTTTTTCGACAGGGTTGCGCCAGTTAGCAAAACCTACATATATAGGGGTAATGGATTCAACTCCTTCCACCGATAATGCTTCGTATAAACGGCGAGAAGAAAAGTTAGTCATACTAATTAAAGCCATAGATTGAGGGCTTAATAAAAATACATCTCCTTCGATGTTTTGGTGCATTCTTACGGCACTATTTAGCAACGCCGTTTTAAAGCCTAACTGCATAAACATCAACAAGTCAGCGAAGCTGATACCTGCTAAAGCAATCAAAAATCTAACTTTTTCACGGGTTAACTGTAACCATGCTAGAGGAATTTTCATTGTCGGAGCTAGTTTGTATCTAAGTTAATTGGTTAAGACAGGGTTGAATATTATTCAACCCCTACATTTGACTTTTGACATTATTTTGAGGGTCGATGTCTAATAAAATCCTTGCTAATACTTTAGAATAAATTAGACTAGCTATTTTGCTGGTATCTTCGGCACGGACATCAATTTTCACCTCTACCACTCTAGCATCAACATCGGCGGCAGGATCAGTATTTAGCACATCTTTTTTACCGATTTGTCTGCCAATGTCCACTACTATCCCCTTGATTTCCCCTGCAAATGCTCCATTTTCGCTAGTAATTACCGCTTGTTGTCCTAATTTAACTTTATTTATATCACTTTCATAGACTTCTGCAATTACCCTCATTTGCTTGGTATTTGCTAATTCTACTATTCCTGTACTCATATCGATATTTTCTCCTTCATAGGCTTTTATATCAATAATTTGTCCGTCAGAGGGTGTTTTAATATAACTTAGTTTTAAATCTGCTTCGGCTTGGGTTAATAGTGCGATCGATCGATTTAATTCAGCTTGGGCTTTATTAACATCAACCTCCCTTACTTCCTCAATTTTAGCTAAGGTTGCCCTTCCTTCCTGTATTTGTTTTTCTAAAGTATTAACACTTTGCACAGATATAGCTTCAATTTCCCTGATTTCTTCATTCAAGGTGTTAACGGTTTTATCATAACTAGCCTTCGCCTCTCCATATCTTTCCCTTGCTGTATCATAAATCAATTTTTTTTGGTCTAATTCCGATTGAGAAATAGCACCTTCTGAGGCTAATTGTTGATACCGTTGCCATTCTACCCTTGCATTTTCCAACTCGGCGGATTGCCGTTGAATAGTGGCTTGTTTTTCCAGTTTTTCTGAGTTTAATTGCGCTTTCAGTCGAGACAACCTTGTCTTATTAGTGGCAATTTCTCCTTGTAATTGAGCTTCTAATCTTTTAATAGTTGCTTGTTGAGCCTCAATTTCCCCTTGTTTTGCCCCTGCTTGTACGATCGATAAATTCGCCCTAGCTACTTCTACATCGGTTTTTGCGGTTGCCACAGAAGCCTTTTTCGTCTCATAATCATCAAGAATAGCAATAGTTTGCCCTTGTGTTACCTCATCTCCTTCTTTCACCAATAATTGCCCTACCTTTGCACCACCCATATTAGGCGATGGTGCTACTCGTATTACTTGCCCTGATGGTTCAATTCTTCCTAAAGCACTAACAGAAGTAATGGGTGCTGGTTGATTAACGGGATTTTCTGAATATGATGATATTGAGTTAGTTTGACGAAGGGTATAAATAATTATTCCACCTGTTATCAGTATCCCAACTCCGATTACAGCCAAAACCAATTTTTTATTATGTTTGGTAAATACATTAATGGTTTGTAGCATCTATTTAGTTATACTAGGCGTATAGTTTGATTGATATTAATATGGTGAACTTTCAAGTCTAAGTTTGTCAAGATATAACGAGGAGATAATTTGTGCTAAGACGCATTTAAAACTTACATTTTTTATTAATTTGTGAAAATGACTGAAACTCTTAACTCTTAACTCTTAACTCTTTCTTCCCTTTTCCCTACCATCACCAGTAAACTTCAATGCAAACTAGCTTAATCGTTATCGGATTATTTTTATAGTTGAGGGTATTTTGCCTTGTATTTTGCCTGTACGTCATGGCAGTAAATCTTTTCTTGATTTTAACCCCTATAATATTATTATTCATTTTTACGGAAAAGCGATCGCCATGAAATTTTCCCGACGCAATTTTTTACAAAGTATCGGTATTAGTCTCACTTCTTGGGGTGTCTTAAACAATAGTATTTTTTTTGCTGATGATAATGCCTATGCCACTCCTCCCTCTCGCAAATTAGCTTTATTAGTGGGGATTAATCAATATTCTCACGGTAATAATTTAAGGGGATGTACTACTGATGTTGAGTTACAAAAAGAGCTACTTATTCATCGTTTTGGTTTTTTACCTGCTGATATTATTACTTTACTCGATCGAAAAGCTACTAGAGAAAATATTTTAGAGACTTTTGAGCAACATTTAATTCAACAAGCCCAAAATAATGATGTGGTTATTTTCCACTTTAGCGGTTATGGTCGTCAAGTACAACTAAAGGATGATAAATCTTCTCCTCAAAATAGCTTAATTACCTATGATAGTATTAAACCTAAAAATAATTTTGTTGACGATATTTTATTCGATACTATTGTTAAATTAGCCCAATCTTTACCAACGAATAAATATACTTTTATTCTCGATACTAGCTTTATTTCTTCTACTCCATCTTTAAGTAATCAATTTTCTCTGCGTAGTTATCAATCTTCAGAAAATTCTATTATTAGTCAAAAAGAAACAGAATTTAATGCACTATTACCAAAAAAGAATAACTCCCTATCGGGTTTAATTTTATCTCCTTCTCCAGATTCCATCGCCGTGGAAATAAATAGCTTAAATTTTCATGTCGGTTTATTTACCTACGCTTTAACTCAATCTTTATGGCAAAATTGTCATCAAATTGATAACTTAAATTTAATGCAAAAAGTTGCTTTTCAAGTAGCTTTAGCTAGTGGTAATGGCGAAAAAATTTTCTTTCCTCTCAACAATAATAATCAATTTTTATATAATTTACCCTTGATGAATAATACTCAAGGAGAAGCTATTATTACTAATTTTAATGAACCTAATATCGTAGAATTGGAATTATTAGGATTGCCATTATTAGTTTTATATAATTACCAAAATAACTCTTACTTTACTGGAATAAATAACGAAAAATCTATTACTATTTTAATTAATTCTATTCAAGGCAATAAAGCAAAAGGAGTTTTAATTAATACCCCAAAAGAGTTAATTAGTAACGGTTTAATTGTACAAGAGTCTATACGAGTGATCGATCGAAATACAGGGTTAAGTGTCGGCTTAAATAACAGTTTAGAAAAAATAGAAAAAGTCGATGCCACCAGTGCATTAAGTGCAGTAAATAATATAGAATCGGTAGTAAATTTAGGGGATAATTTTGCCGATTGTATTTTGGGAAAATTTACGAATCCCAATAATTCTATCGAAGGTTATGGTTTATTTTCCACGGCGGGAATACTCTTTCCCAATACCTATCCAAAAGTAGCTAATGAAGCAGTATCTTCTGCCGTCAAACGTTTAACCCCAGCGTTTAAAGTTGCCTTAGCAGAAAAATTATTACATCTGGCTTTTAATAATCCATCATCATCTGATTTATCCCTTGATGTTAACCTTAAAATTCAGCATGAGAATAAAACATTTATTCATTCTCAAAATACTAACCAAACAGAAGTTAAAAAACCCTTAATTTCTTCAAAAAATTCTATCAATAATCAAGAAAAATTATTAATAACAATTCCTTTAGGTAGCCAATTTACCGTAACAATTAATAATAAAAATGACTATGATTTATACTATATTTTATTAGGCATTAATTCTTCTCGTCAACCTATTGCTTATTTTTCTCCTCATTTGTTAATGATGAAAGGGAAAGAAACTATTTTAATTCCAGAAAATACCAATCCTTTAAAATGGTTATTTAATGGAGAAAAAGGCATAGGAGAATTAATATTAATTTGTGCAAAATCACCTTTTAATGAAACTTTAAATCAAATATATAAAACTGCTGAAATAAAACCAGATAATGAACAAATAATTTTATTAGACAATCCAGTTATGATTGCCAAAGCAATTTTACAAGATTTACATTTAGGGAGTAATATTACCAGTAATTTAGTGAGTAATTTAAGCGATGTTTATGCCTTAGACTTAAATAATTGGGTAACGTTTAATTTTGTTTATGAAATAGTCAATAGTTAGGGGGTGTTGAAAAAGTCTTTTGATAAAGAAAGGGAAGAGGGAAGAGGGAAGAGGGAAGAGGGAAAAGGGAAGAGTTTTAATATTATTATCTATTTAAGAAATCTCAGTACTTCTCCAGCTTAATTTTAAGTTTAACCAATAATTCCATACTGTCACCAATGCGATCGAAATTAAATTAGCAATATAGCGATTTAAACCAAACACATTAAAGAAGAAATTGAGTAATAAAACATTAAGAATTAAACCACCTAAACAGATAATATTAAACTTAATTAATCGCTTAATTTTTTTGCGTTTACCCGGTTGTTTTAGGGAAATATCCTTAAATGTCCAAGCATCATTCCAGAGAAAATTATTGATAATTGCTAATTCTGCCGCTATAATTTTGCTACGGGTTAAAGGTAATGCTAAAGTGGTAGGATCACTAAGAAGATATAAAAATGTCATATCCAC
Organism: Geminocystis sp. CENA526; assembly: GCF_050753365.1. Lineage (NCBI taxonomy): Bacteria > Bacillati > Cyanobacteriota > Cyanophyceae > Chroococcales > Geminocystaceae > Geminocystis > Geminocystis sp. CENA526. The sequence continues at coordinate 12,214 of NZ_JBLZFY010000031.1, read as the reverse complement.
AAATACGCCACTCAACCCCACTAATCCGAAACGAATAAAACGGGTAATTTGCCATAGAGACAATCTTAAACGAATTAAATGGCGAATATAGTCGATATATTGTTTTTTGGTAACTTTACTTTCTCCTTCTTGTCTCTCTTGAAAAACATAACCAACTTCTGCAATCCAGCCAATTTTACCCCTTCCTAAAACTTCCACTAAGATTTTATACCCTAAAGGACTAAGACGACACCCCAACAAGCAACGGCGACGCACTAAAAAATAACCACTCATGGGATCAGAAACTCTACCGATTACTTCGGGTAATATGACTAAACCTAAAGTTTGTGCGCCTCTGGATAGGAAACGTCTTAAGATACTCCAATCACTAACCCCTCCTCCTTCAGCGTTACGACTGGCTACGGCTAAGTCAGCACCTTTTTGTATTTCTTTCCATAAATTTAAGAGGGTTTCGGGAGGATGTTGTAAATCCGCATCAATGACTCCTAAAATTTCCCCTCGCGCCACTTGCCAACCCCTTATCACCGCCGTTGATAATCCTTTTTCTTTTTCCCTTCTCATTACCCTTAAACAGGGGTATTCTTCCGTTAATTCTAAGGCTATTTCCCAAGTTCGATCGAAACTATCATCATCAACTATAATTAATTCATATTCATTAGGTATAATTTGCTCTAATAATTGAGTAATTTGTTCTATTAAATTTCTAATATTTTTCCCTTCATTATAGGTAGGAATAATTAACGAAAATAAAATAGGATCATCGTGAGATTTTATGTCATTATGGGTAGGTATAGGGATTAATTTTTCCAAATTCATTGAGTTTTATAATAGGAGAAAAAATAAATTTTATTATGTTTATAGATAAAATAATTTGTTGAGATTGCTTCGTTACCTCGCAATGACAAAATATGGAGTTCAATTTATTGAACGCAAATATATTAGACGTGTAAAATATTACACGGTGGCTATGGATTAACACCCTAAAACGTCATTACTCATTAGACTTCAACCTTAATTCTGATTTAGAGGGCTGAAGCCCTTACTACAAACCAACAAAAAATCTTTTTTGGAGATGTCTATTACTCAAAAAGGATTGCTTCGTGCCTCGCAATGACAGAAGAAAATTGATTTATTGCCAAAAGCGAGATTTATTGAAGAAATTTTTACCATATTTTTGTCTTAATAATTGCCATATAGCCGTTAAACAAGTTTTCGCCTCACTCACAGAATTTCCATGATAACGACACAATAACCCTTGTTGTAAAGTAGTCACCCCGATAATTAAATCCTTAAATTGAGAGTTAATTAATGCTCGGATTTCTCCTATGACATCTTTATTTTTATCGGTAGAGATTAATATTAGACTACCCACGACAGGTTGACAAGCTAAACCGTTAATACTCTGAAAAAGGTGACAATCTCCTTGCAATGATTGTCGATCGATCCATAAAGGTTTATGATGATGCCATACTTCAGTATAATTGAGCCACTGTCCTTGAGTAAAGGTTTCACCTTGGGCGGTTCTGCCAAAACGGATGATTTCCCATGCTAACCATGTACTATTATCATTCAATTCCACCCTTATTTTTTGTTGATATTGACACTCATTAAAAACGATCGATTCTTGAGGTAAATATTCTAAATAAGTATCATTTTCTAGTTTAATAACTATGTCTTGAAGGGCTTTTTTTCCTTGACTACGATAAATTTTTGTAGCGGCAGGAGTGGTAATAAAAACTTGGGAATTAGGTAATAAATGAATATTTTGATTCAGTATATCACCGCCGACAATACCTCCTGCGGTATGTAAAATTAGACTATGACAAATACTATTTCCTTCGGGATAAAATAATCTTTGAAATTTAAAAGGTGCTTGATGATAAGCTAATTTTAGTTTAGTTTTACTTTCTTGATATTCATAAACTAAATTAATTTTTCCTGTCCAATTACTGTCTAACATTATACTTTTTAAAATGATGATAATTTATAGATTCGATCGAATTTAATCTTGTGTTAATAAAAGGAGTTTTTATTTTACCTAATATTTAATATCTATAACCTTTTTTTAGACAAATTTATCATAATAAAAGTACAAGAGCTAATTTTATACGCAAAAATTAAAACTAAAATGGCAAGAAATATGCTTACATAGTCTTAGGTCTATTATTCATATCTTATTTTTCAATATTTCTCAATTCCATGACATCGAATTTTAAACAGGCTATCATCGACAAAAAATTTTTAATCACCGCAGAAGTCACCCCCCCAAAAGGAGGCAACCCTCAACGAATGCTTGAAGTTGCTCAATTATTGAAAAATCGTGTTCATGCTGTTAATATTACCGATGGTAGTCGTGCCGTAATGAGAATGTCCTCGATCGTACCTTGTTACTTATTATTACAACAAGGGCTAGAACCTATTTGTCAAGTTACGGGGAGAGATAGAAATTCAATTGGAATACAAGGAGATTTAATGGGTGCTTATAGTTTAGGTATTAGAAATATTTTAGCCTTAACGGGTGATCCTATTATAGCTGGAGATCATCCTCAAGCAAAAGCAGTTTTTGAACTAGAATCCGTGCGATTATTAAAGTTAATTGAGAAATTAAATTTAGGTTTTGATATTAATAATAAACCCCTAATTGATGGTAATTTAAACTTGTTTGCTGGTGCCGCAGTTGATCCTCAATCCAAAAGTTGGTCAGGATTACAGCGTCGTTTTGAAGCTAAAATTAATGCAGGAGCTAATTTTTTCCAAAGCCAATTAATAACAGATTTTGATAAACTAGATTTGTTTATGAATCAAATTGCCGTAGGTTTTAATAAGCCAATTTTAGCAGGAATATTTCTATTAAAAAGTGCAAAAAATGCGTTATTTATTAATAAAAATGTGCCGGGGGTACACATACCAGAAAGTATAATTAAAAGACTAGAAAAAGCTGATAAACCATTAGAAGAAGGGATGAAAATTGCCGCCGAACAAATTAATTTAGCCAAAGATATTTGTCAGGGAGTGCATTTAATGGCTGTCAAAAGAGAAGATTTAATTCCCCAAATTTTAGATTTAGCCAATATTCCACCATTAATCAATTAAGGAATGTTCATAAATAACAGTATTTTCTCAAAAACTTTCGCTAGAATAAGTCTTAAACTTGCTAAATTTAACAATTAATTAAATTATTGAATTTTAGTTAAAAATTTTAATAACTTTTGTCGTTTAACATTGAGGAGAAGATCATTAATTATGTCCTATTCCTTTGATATTGTCGGAATTACTCCCGTTTTAGATTTTTTTTATTATCAACAAAAAGTTGAACAAAATCCCCTCCGTAGTAAAGCCTATCTGGCAAGTTATCAATGTACTTTAGATAGTTTCATCCAATCTACGGAAATGATCCTTGAAAAACCAGACTGGAATTGGGATCAAGTCGTAGAAACGATCGTAGATTTTTGGTTACACCAAGAAGAAACCATTAATCAATGGAAGCAAACTTTAGAAAAATCTCAGGAAGAAAATTTGATTGTTGCTAGAGTTGCTAATGTCCAATGGTTACGAAAAGAGTTTAAGTCTTTACTAGAAAACAATTAGGAATGAAGAATGAAGAATGAAGAATGAAGAATGAAGAATGAAGAATGAGGGATGTAGGGGTTTAATATATTAAACCCAACCTCATCAGAGTCTTTCTGTCTCTCTTCATTACGGTACAATCATTGAGCCAATACCGTCATCGGTGAAGATTTCTAGTAACAACGCATGGGGTATTCTGCCATCGATGATATGCGCAGCTTTTACTCCTTGTGCTAACGATCGAACACAGCAAGTAACTTTAGGAATCATACCACCGCCGACCACACCTCGATCGATCAAGTCTCTTGCATCTTGAATCGATAGTTTATAAAGTAAAGTAGAAGGGTCTTTATAATCCTCTAAAATACCGGGGGTATCCGTCAAGAGGATTAATTTTTCTGCACCTAAAGCGGCGGCGATTTCTCCTGCAATAGTATCCGCATTGATATTGTGTGCTTGACCATCCACATCAGCCGCTACACTAGAAATAATAGGAACATAACCACTTTTAACTAAAGATTCCACGAGGCTACTATCAACACTCATTACCTCTCCCACAAAACCGACTTTTTCTCGATCGACCGATCGAGCTAGTACTAAATCACCATCCTTGCCACAGATACCAACGGCTTTGCCCCCAGCATTATTAACCATCGTTACCAATTCTTTATTAACCCTTCCCACCAATACCATTTCGACTACATCCATAGTAGCGGCATCCGTTACCCTTAAACCGTCCTTAAATTGAGGCTCAATGCCTAATTTTGTCAACCAAGTGTTGATTTCGGGACCGCCTCCATGAACAACTACAGGACGTACTCCCACAGAGGCTAAAAAGACAATATCTCTAATGACATATTCTTTCAGAGTACCATCTTTCATCGCCGCTCCGCCATATTTTACTACGATCGTACGTCCTGCAAATTTTTGTATGTAGGGTAACGCCTCACTCAAAACTCTAACTCTAGTGGCTTCAGTTTCTAAAAAATACTCACTTTCCTTAAGGTCTTTTTTCATAATTGATATTATTGTAATTTTTCAAACAATCATATTATTAAACAAGGGGATATTAAAATTGTTCATGGATAGCTTTTTTCAATTTAGAGGGAGAAAAAATATTAATAGAAATTAATCAATAGTTGAGCAACAATTGATGGAGAATAATCAATGATAAATTGAGGATAAGCTAAAACGGGCTTAGTTTGCAATCCAAAATGACTCTAGGGTGGGCATTGCCCACCATGTTTATTGGTTAAAATTAGGGTAAAAAACAAGGTATCAAGGGTTTTTCATTAATGGTTTATATTTTTCGCCTTTGGAATAATCCACTAATTGAGCCTTTTTGAACCATTCATCATCTAATTCAGGTATATCAGAGAAATCAATATCTTCATCTGGTATTGCCTCAATTTCTTTCATTCTTTCTTCCGTCATGGGGGGAATTTTATTAGCTTTGACTATAATAGTCGTCATATTTTAACCTCTCTTTTTTATGGGATTTACGGGCTGATATAATCATAATCATCTCTCCTCTTTGGTGTAAAAAAATAATCAAAATTGCCTACCTTTTTGTTAATCTATAGTGTCTTAATCCTTGATTTTAATAGCTTTTACGACTTATTCACCAACCAATGAGCAACAAAAAAATTAATACCATAAACCCTGAATTACCTAGTCTAAGTGCGATCGTGGCTATGAGTGTCGATGGTAAAATCAGCATAGCATCGGATAAACCTGCTAGATTTAGTAGTAAAGCCGATTTAGAGCATTTAGAAAGTAAAATATCTGAATATGATGCCATTATTTTTGGTGGTAATACTTTACGAGCCTACGGTACAAGTTTAGTAATTAAAAATCCTTATTTGTTAGCAAAAAGACAGAAAAAAAATCAACCATTACAACCGTTAAATATTGTTTGTTCTCCCTCTGGAAATATTCCTCCTGATATACCTTTTTTTTCGCAACCTTTACATCGTGGATTGTTAACTACGAATCGAGGTTTAATATATTGGCAAGAACAAATTAAGACTTTTAACAGCGAAAATAATGCTAGTTTTTTTGAGCAAATATTTACTTTTGATTATCCCTTTAATTGGCAGGATATTTTAAAAAAAATTTATGCTTTAAACTATCACAAAATTGCTATTTTAGGGGGAAGTCAGTTAATATCTTCTCTTTTACAAGAAAATTTAATTGATGATTTATGGTTAACAATTTGTCCTTTAATTATCGGACATAAAAACGCCACTAATCTACTAGATAATAATTTATTTAGCAGTTCGATCGAGCTAAAGTTAATAGAAGTAAAACAAATAAAAGAAGAACTATTTTTACACTATCTTATCAAGAAGCCAAACTAAATCAGGATTTTTTTATTCTCGAAATTTGGTATAACTGAAAACTATAATTAACAAGAAATTTAGCTATTTTTAATGGTTATAAAATGCAATTTTACCCCGGCTTTGAAAAAACCCTTTTCAAAAAATATTGATAAGCTAAGACGGATATTAACTTTTGCCTCTTGCCTTTCTTTATCAGTAAACTTAGATTTGTCCTCCCTTATTCAACTGGGTTTTTGCGGAAGGTTTAATGTGAAACAACTACCTTGATTTTCTTCTGATATTAAAGTAATATCTCCTCCATGAAGTTTTGCTAATTCTCTGGAAATAAATAGCCCTAATCCTGTACCTTTACATTGTCGATGGAGAGGAGTATTTAATTGAGAAAAAGGTTGAAATAATTTGTGTTGTGATTCTTTTTTTATGCCAATTCCCGTATCAAAAACTCTAAAAAATAAGTTATGATTATCTTGTTTAACCTCTAAAGTAATTGAGCCTTTTTCAGTAAATTTAACCGCATTTGATAATAAATTTAGTAAAACTTGTTTAATGCGACGATAATCAATATAACAATATTCCACTCGATCGACAATAGTTAAAATTAACTCTAGTTTTTTTTCTTCAGCTTTTGGTTTAATTAAGGCTAAACAAGATTCACATAACTCATGGACTAATATTTTTTCGATATATAATTCCTCTTTTTGAGCTTCAATTTTTGACAAATCTAATAAATCATTAATTAAATCTAATAAGTACTTTCCTGATTGATAAATTGCCTCTACATATTGAATTTGTTTGGGATTTAATTCACCGTATAACTGTTGTTGCAACATTTTAGCAAAGCCTATCACCGCAGAAATCGGAGTGCGTAATTCGTGATTCATGTGTGATAAATATTGACTTTGGTTTATTTTATTTTTAGTTAATATTTCTTCTTTTTTCTGAATCTCTTTTTCTCGACATTCTAATTCTTTATGATAAAGATAAATAGCTAAATATTTGCATATTAAAGTGAAGATTTTTTTTACTTCATTGTCTGATAATAAAAAATACTCAATTCCTATTAATATATTTCCGAAATATCTTTTTTTATAATGTAGTGGTAAAAGATATAAATAGTTGATATTATTATTTTTTAAATTATCATCAATATTGATATACTTATAACAAGTTCGATCGAAATAAATCTCAAAATGATGATCTAAATTATCAAAATCAGAGGTTATAATTTCAAAAAGTCGGGATAAATATTGAGTTGATTCATTATGATCAAGATATTGATAAACTACCTCCATTTTATCTTGATGAGGAATAGCCAACATTAAACACTTTAATTTTAAATATTGAGCGAGTATTTTAACGCAAGACTCACAGAAAATATTAATGTCATCAACACTTTCTAATAACAACAATAAATTGTCATGAATTTCTCTAATATTAACTCTGTCTAAAATTAGGTTATTATCCATATTTTGTAAGGTTTTACTGAGCTAAAATGAAGGAGAATATCGATAAAAGAAAGAGGGAAGACTAAGAGAATAGGAGACTAGGAGACTAGGAGAATAATACTACTTTTGCCTCTTGCCTCTTGCCTCTTGCCTCTTGCCTCTTTGCCTACCTTCACCAAAAGACTTTTTCAGCATCCTCTTACTTAGAATTGACGACGAGAAAATATAGTGATAGTGATGGTTAATAAAAGAATTATATATAAAATGGCATAAATTAAGCTATTTATCAATTCACCAGTGCTAGGTAAAATATTATAAACCGCTTCATTTTTTAAATTTAATCTTTCTAAATCTGGCAAAATTAAAAATAGCCCTTTTGTAAGTCTTTCTATGCCCGGATTCTCAGTGATTTTACCTAATTGTAACAAATCTCTAGTTAAATGTCCCATAATATACACCCCAAAACTAAGAAGGGTTGCTAAAATAGAACTGGTAAACACACCAAATGTCATAGCTATAGCAGTTAATAGCATTAATTCTAAGAGAATATACCCAATTGCAATCAATAAACTTTGTAAAGGGTAATTCATGCCTAACAGACTCATCATCGCAAAATAAAACCCTGTCATGGTGGCTACTAAGACGATTAAAACTCCTGATAAACCTAAGTGTTTGCCAATGATAAATTCTGTACTGGTAAGAGGTTTTGGTACTAAAATTAAGACTGTTCTTTTTTCTATTTCTTTGTTTATTAATCCAGTACCTACAAATATCGCCACGATCGAACCTAATAAACTTATAGCACCAATTCCCAAATCTAAAAAAATTTTTTCATCGGCACTGACGGCGATAGGGGGTAAAATACGAGACGCTAAGACTAATAATAAAACAAAAAAAGCAAGAACATATAAAATACGATCTCTAATTACTTCTCTAAAACCATTAGTTGCGATGGCAAAAATACGAATGATATTCATAGAAAATCAACAATTAATAATTAACAATTAATAATTCTCCACTATTCACTATTAACTAAAATGTACTTCCATTCCAGCCCCAAAGATAACCTTTAGAGTCGTTAAATTCTATATAAATTCGATTTTTAGGGATAGTTAAAACTTGATTAATTTCTGTACAAAAATCTTGACTCATGGCTTTAGTTTGATTAGCACTCATAGTGCCTACACTTTTGATTTCCACATAACAAACAGGCTCAAAAGTACCGCCGAAAGTCATGGGAATATTTGACTCAAAACTTGTCATTACATAGGATTCAGGTTTACTTAAGTGTTTTGCTAATTTTGCTGACAAATTAGTTAATAAATCATTAACTATATCTGATTCGGGATGAGAAATTGAGGTTTTAACTTTAATTAAAGGCATATTTTTATCTATAAGTAGGTAGTTAAATTTAATTAATTGAAGGCAGTTAATTATAAAACAGAAATTAACGCTAATTCGATAAAATTATCATCTTTTTTGGCAATATCAACAGTAATATTTGGACCAAAAAATTTAGTAATTTTTTCCTGTTTTTCTAACCACTGTTCAAAGGTTATTAAAGGAGAATTAAAAATTAAAATCAGCGCATAATGATCATTAATATTAGTCTCTTTTATTTTAGTTAAAATTGGTCGTTCATCATCTGTAGGACTTAAGCCAATACGTTGTAAAGCATCATCTAAATGAGCTTCTTGCCCGTAACGATAACGAGTGACATCTTTTCTTAATTGATTTTGAGTATCCGTCGCCTTTTCATTTCTCAAGGCAACAACTTCGGGGGGGGTAACTTCTGCAAAAGGTATGGGTTTTAACTCGGCGGCTTTCAAAGCCAAACCCCCTAATAACAAGGGAATACCGTAGAAAAACCCTGCTAAGTTGAGGGTAGAGTTACCAACAGCATAGGCATAAAATCCCATTACTGTTAAGATTGAGCCTACCACTAAACCGACTAATGCTAAAGGAATTTTTCGCAACATAATTTTTTATACTTTAAAAGGTGTTATTAATTTGAATTGTTCGTAGTAAGGGTTTTAACCCTTCTTTTGTCAATTGATGGAGATGGTTAATAATCCAGAAAATTGAATTGATTTTTGGGTGTTAATCAATAGCTCACCGTGTAATTTATTACACGGCTAATATGGTATCGTTCAATAAATTGAACTTTTTTATTCATTGTTAATTGTTAATTGTTAATTGTTAATTATTCCTCCATTTGGCGAAAGAAGTCGATCGAACCTTTAAGGGCTACAATAAAAGCATCAATATCCGCAAAAGTATTGTAAAAATAGAGACTTGCTCTGGCGCTTCCCGATATGTTTAAATAACGGTGTAAGGGTTGGGTACAATGATGACCCGATCGAATTGCAATACCTTCATGATCTAAAAGTGTGGCTAAATCGCTACAGTGAATATCTTTAACGTTAAAAGAAGCTAAAGCCGCCCTTCCTTTACCATCAGCAGTGGGTTGATTCCCATAGATTTCTAAGTCTGGTATTTCGTTTAACTGTTTAAAAAGATAAGCCGTCAACTCTTCCTCGTAATGATGAATATTCTCCATGCCGATTTTAGTAAGATAATCCACCGCCGCCCCTAAAGCAATGGCTTCCCCGATGGCTGGTGTACCCGCTTCAAATTTATGGGGTAATTCACCGCAGGTAAAATGATCTAAATATACGTCTGCAATCATTTCGCCACCGCCGAGAAAAGGAGGCATCTCTAATAATAATTCTTCCTTACCGTATAAAAAGCCGATACCCGTAGTAGCACACATTTTATGTCCTGAACCTACAAGCCAATCACAATCCATCCGTTGTACATCGATCGACAAATGGGGTAAACTCTGACAAGCATCAATTAAAACTTTAGCACCGTATTGATGAGCTAAATTGATGATTTTTTTAACAGGATTGATACAACCTAAAGTATTGGAAACATGAACAACTGACACTAATTTTGTCTTATCGGATAAGAGGGATTGATAGTGATTGAAGTCAAATTCCTGAGTAGGGGTTAATTCTACAAACTTAATAATTGCGCCTGTTTTTTGGGCGATAATTTGCCAAGGAACAATATTACTATGATGTTCCATTACTGTTAAAATAATTTCATCTCCTGCTTTTAAGGTATTTAAACCCCAAGTATAGGCAACGATGTTAATAGCTTCACTGGCATTTCTAGCATAGACAATCTCATTACGACTTTTGGCGTTGATAAATTTAGCAACTTTATCTCTAGCACCTTCGTACCCATCCGTAGCCCTTCCGCTTAGAGTATGCGCCCCTCGGTGGACATTGGCGTTATCATATTCATAGTAATGACGTAAAGCATCGATAACAGCGTTTGGTTTTTGGGATGTTGCTGCATTATCAAGATAAATTAGGGGTTTATCGTGAATTTTTTGATGAAGGATAGGAAAATCTCCCCTAACCTCATCAGCAATAGTTTTTACTTGAGTTATTGTCATAATTAATTTAAAAATAAAATTTAGTCATTGCGAGGTTACGAAGCAATCTCTTGCAATTCAGAGTCATTAATAATTAAGATTTAGAGATTTTTCGGATTTTATCATTAACCGTCTTGCAGACTGATAAAGTTATCATTAACCGCCTTGCAATAAATTGACAAGGCTTATAGCAAAAATCGGCTAAAGCGATTATGAGAATTGAAAATTTAAAATTAATAACTATCCATTTATAAATATCTATTATTCACTGTATCACTATTCACTATTAACTATCAACTATTCACTATTTAAAGAAACTGCTTTTTTTGCGTTTTTTCATTTTACTTTTTTCATAATCGATTTCTTTGATTTTCTTCATAATTCGATCGAAATATTCCTGCATATAGGCTTCTAAAGTAGTAGTTTCTTCGGGATTAAGTTGAAAAGTTTGATAGATTTCTGTCATATCTGCATTCATGGGTTTACCACTAGCTAACACTTCCCCGAAGGCTAGTCTATCAGAAATATTGAGAGTCCATTTAAACCAACGGGTAAAACCACGCAAAAACCGCAGTAAATTTAAGGGAATACGAGAAATCTTCGCTTGTTTGCCTGATAATCGCTCACAAAGTTGGATAATTTCCTCCCCAGTCCACGATCGAGTTCCCACCACAGGGTATATATTATTATTAGTATCAGGGATTTCGATCGCTTTAACAGCAAATTTAGCAATATCTTGAGTATTCATATAAGCAATAGGAGTATTTTCACCGCTTACCCACACCGCTTGATTATCCAGAATAGGAATACCATATTGCCCAATTAAACCCTGCATAAATCCGGCTAATCTGAGAATGGTATAATCTAAACCACACTCTTGTAAAAATAACTCCGTACAATGCTTAATATCCATTAAAGGCACATTTTCAAAATCCTTAGCATTGAGAATCGAAAAGAAAATATAGCGCTTAATATTTGCCTGTTTAGAGGCTTCAATCAAATTAAGTTTACCCTGCCAATCCACCTCTTGGATTCTGAGAGAATCTGTCGCCCTTGCTGTTGCCGCATCAATAACAATATCAACCCCTTCTAAAGCAGATGTTAACGTTTTTGGCTTACAAAGATCACCCTTTACTAATTCCGCCCCCCATTCCTTCAAAAAACTCGCTTTTCCATTATTTCTGACTAAACAGCGCACTTGGTAATCTTTATCTATGGCATGGCGGACTATTTGTCTGCCTAGCGTACCTGTACCACCTACAACTAAAATTTTCATTATATTGTTAAGTTTATTTACATATTTTAAAATTTCATTAAGATTTTATCAGAAAAGAGAAGCCCCTCAGAAATTATAGTTATTTGAGTGAACTATAAAATGATGAAGATAAGAGGGAAAGGGGGGAAAGGGGGGAGAG
>NZ_JBLZFY010000030.1:0-42272 GCF_050753365.1 Geminocystis sp. CENA526 | reverse complement strand
AGAATTAAGAATTAAGAATTAAGAATTAAGAATTAAGAAAAAATTTAGGTATTAATTAATTTTTTATTCTGCATTCTGCATTCTCCCTCTTGTCATTGCGAGGCACGAAGCAATCTCAATCTATTATATTTTAACTAAACCTTATAATTTATTAAATACTTAAAATTATCCTAACTATTATTAATAATTAATCATGTTAAATTTACCTTTAAACTTTACAACCATAGCCATTATTTTAGTAGCTATAGGTCTTATTTTTTGGGGTTATAATAGGGCTAAACCTTATGGAGAAATAGGGATTTTAGCTTGGTTACAATCCCTTAGCTTAATGTCTCCTTGGTTAGTATTTTTTGTCCTGTTAACCACTGGAATTTATCTCAATATCATCGGGATAATTTTACTCTTAGTTATATCCGCAGGAATCTATATTTATTTAGGCAATTTAATTAGGAAAAAAGCAGAACAAAAAATAGAATCTGAACAATTAGAAAAATTTAGAAAACAAATAATTTCATCTCTCGAAAACACTGATTTAATGGAGCAAATGACGACAGAAAAAAAACCTTCTAATCAAGAATCCGTTAAGTTAAAAGAAAATAACTCTACTTTTAAAATTGAGCAACAAATACAAGCAGAATTTAAGCCTATTGACGAAGAAGATTTAAAACAAATCAAAACTATTTTTGGCATCGATACTTTTTTTATTACTGACACAATTCCCTATCAAGAAGGCGTTATTTTAAAAGGTAATTTAAGAGGAGAAGCCGAGATTATCCATGAAAATTTAACGAAAAAATTAACCACAAAACTAGGGGAAAAATATCGTTTATTTTTAGTAGAAACTCCCGAAGGCAAACCCGTTGTTATCATCTTACCTAGTACAAACGATCCTAAACCTTTGACTCTTGCTCAAAAAAATTTGGCTTTAGTCTTGTTTTTAGCGACAATTTTTACTAGCATGGAAGCGATCGCACTGTTGTTAGGCTTTGATTTAGTGGGTAACTGGAATCGTTATACCGAAGTTTTACCTCTATGTATTGGTTTATGGATAATCTTATTAAGCCATGAAATCGGACATCAGATTGTCGGTGCGAAAAATAACGTTAAAGTTAGCTTACCCTTCTTTTTGCCCACTATCCAAATCGGCAGTTTTGGCGCTATCACCCGTTTTGAGTCTATCATACCCAATCGATCGATCCTTTTTGATATTTCCTTTGCAGGTCCTGCGGTGGGTTTTGTGGTATCGTTAGTGATATTATTACTAGGATTTACTCTTTCCCATACTGGCAGTACATTTGCCATTCCCACTAACTTTTTTCAAGGCTCAATTTTAGTAGGTATTTTGGCAAAATTATTTTTCAACAACGCCTTACAAGGAGAAAGTGTCGCCGTCAATCCCTTGACGATTTTAGGATGGTTAGGATTAGTTATCACCGCCCTTAATTTATTACCCGCAGGGCAACTCGATGGCGGTAGAATTATTCAAGCTATCTATGGTAGAAAAACCTGTCGCCGTGCTACCATTGGCACATTAATTATTTTAGGTATCGTTAGCATTCTTAACCCTATCAACTCATTACCCTTTTACTGGGCGATCGTAATTTTATTTTTACAAAGAGACTTAGAACGTCCTAGCTTAAACGAACTAACCGAGCCTAATGATACCAGAGCGGCATGGGGATTAATATTAATTTTCTTATCCTTAACAACTCTCATTCCCATAACACCTAGTTTAGCCAGTCGATTAGGCATCGGCATTGGTTTATAATCCAAATAAATAGTCACTTTTTTAAGTAATGAATAGTGAATAATGAATAATGAGTAAGAAGTAAAAAAGGAAAGACGCAAAAATCGTATTATTTCTCTAGTCTTTTAGTCTTCTAGTCTCTTATCATCACTGATACTTTTTCATCACTCCCTAGGTGTTAATTCTCCATTCCCAATTCTTAACAATCATCATCATCAAAAAATCATCATTCCATGACAGACAAACCAACCATCAAAATTATTAGTGATAATCGTCAAGCGAGATATTTATACGAAATCTTAGAAACCTACGAAGCAGGAATAGAATTAGTCGGCACAGAAGTTAAATCTATTAGACTAGGGCGTGTTAATTTAAGAGATGGTTACGCCTTAATTCGCAACGGTGAAGCGTGGTTAAGCAATGTACATATTTCTCCCTACGAAACCACGGGGAGATATTTTAATCATGAGCCTCGTCGCAATCGTAAGTTATTATTACACAAGAAAGAAATTAATAAACTCATTGGTTTATTAGAACAAAAAGGCTTAACTTTAATTCCCTTAAAGATGTATTTTAAAGGAGAATGGATTAAAGTGAGTTTAGGAGTCGGTAGAGGCAAAAAACTCCATGATAAACGAGAAACCGTTAAACGTAGAGATGATCAAAGAGAAATGGCTAGAGCTTTAAAGAGATTCTAGCATAAAATCATTGTTTATTGAGATGATAAATTTATTTTTGACAGGATTATTAAGTTTTAATATCGGTTTAGAGATACCTGTTTTTGCTATGGATAAAACAGAAGTAAAATTATCTCCACCTTTGGAAAATGAACAAGGTTGGAGTAGTTGGCATCCTTGGATTTACTTTCCTTTTGATAAAATTCAAGTCGGACTTTCTAACATGGATTTAGGAGGAATGCTAGATTTTGAATATTCTTGTTTTGCTTCTGTAGGGGATGAAAATAATCAGATAAAACAGGAAAGTTATTGGTATAGAATAAGTGAAAATACTGAAAAAATTGGCAATGATATTTATGTCAAAATTGAAGTAGGTTGTTGGCTAAATAATGAGTTTAAATCAACAATAATTATTAATGGAATTAAGAATTAAGAATGGAGAAGCTCGAATGGAGAGTTGAGAACTACAAATACAATAAACATCTCCAAAAATTATTTTTAATTGGTTCGTAGTAAGGGCTTCAGCCCTTAAAATCTTAATTAATGGAGAAGTCTAATAAATCAAAAACACGTCTAACAGTTTCTCTTTCAATAAATTTTACCCTGACTTACACCTAGCGTCATGGCAGTAGTCGAAATGTAGTAGTGGAAGTGGCTCTGATTTTTGAGAACTAAGATAATTAAAAACTTAGGACACCTTTTTATGTTAATATTTTTTTGTTGTTAGTAACAATATTATTTTTACTTTACTCAAAACACCCTTTTTCCTAATATTGTTGACAGTGGTGAAAATAGAAGTAAAAATTATCAAAACAATCTATGTATAGATTTTTTTGTACTCAAAACCCTTTCCATTTGGAAAGGTAGGCGAGATAGTGCCGAATTACACGATATTCGTTAGATTTTTAGATAAATTTTTAACAAATATTGGGTTAGAACCTATCTGATAAGATAACAAACAATAGAAAAATTACTGATATAAGTAAAATTTAGTTTCAACTATAGAGGAAAATATGACTCAAGATAGAGTAGTAATTATTGGAGTTGCCGGGGACTCTGGTTGCGGTAAATCAACTTTTTTACGTCGCTTAGAAGATTTATTCGGAAAAGAATTTATGACTGTGATCTGTCTTGATGACTATCATAGTCTCGATCGAAAAGGTAGAAAAGAAGCTGGTGTAACTGCACTTGATCCCCGTGCTAACAATTTCGATTTAATGGCGGAACAAATTAAAGCCTTAAAAAATGGTCAAGCTATTGATAAACCTATTTATAATCACGAAACAGGGGAAATTGATCCCCCCGAAAGAATAGAACCCAATAAAGTAATCGTTATCGAAGGTTTACACCCTCTTTATGATGCCAGAGTGAGAGAATTAGTGGATTTCAGCGTCTATCTCGATATTAGCGAAGAAGTTAAAATCAACTGGAAGATTCAACGTGACATGGCTGAAAGAGGTCACAGCTACGATGACGTAGTGGCTTCGATCATGGCAAGAAAACCCGACTTTACCGCTTATATTGAGCCTCAAAAACAATACGCTGACATCGTACTTCAAGTTTTACCCACTCAATTAATCAAAGACGAAAAAGAAGGTAAAATTTTACGAGTTCGTCTCATTGAAAAAGAAGGAATCCCCCATTTTGAACCTACTTACCTCTTTGATGAAGGTTCTACCATTGATTGGCGCCCCTGCGGACGTAAACTTACTTGTGCTTATCCCGGTCTTAAAATGTACTATGGACCTGATAACTATATGGGCAACGAAGTTTCTATGCTTGAAATCGATGGTCAATTCGATAACCTCGAAGAAATTATTTATGTTGAGAGTCATCTAAGCCGTACTAGCACTAAATATTATGGTGAAATGACTGAACTTTTACTCAAACATAAAGACTACCCCGGTTCTAACAATGGTACTGGTTTATTCCAAGTTTTAGTTGGTTTAAAAATGCGTGAAACCTACGAGCAATTAACTGGCACTACTGCTAACACCGAAGAAAAAGAAGTTGCCAAAGTTTAACTTAATGTTAAAATTCATCCCACATCTTTTTAACTATATTCTTCTTAGTAGATGTGGGACTTCTTCCTTTATTGAGTTAAAAGGCGATCGAACTCAATTTTAACTCAGGATGATCCCCTTGTAACTGATTGACGTTCCATTCATTGCGGAAAAGCAAAACAGGGCGATTACGAGCATCTTTAACTGTCATCACGTTAAACAAACGTCCGACTTTCTCTAAGGCTTCCCAACCATCCACCACCCAACGGGCAACATTAAAGGGAATTGGCTCTAAAGTCGTCTCTACGTTATATTCACTCAACATCCGATATTGGACAACTTCAAATTGTAATTGACCAACAGCCGCTAAAATTGGTTCTCGAATAAACTCATCCACAGAATACATGATTTGTACCGCTCCTTCTTCCTGAAGTTGTTGCACTCCCTTCTGGAATTGTTTAAACTTAGAAGGGTTAGGATTCTTGAGATAACAGAATAATTCGGGAGAAAATGACGGTATTCCCTCGTATTCGAGCTTTTTACCTAGATAAATAGTATCTCCGATGGCAAATACCCCCGGATTGTTTAAACCGATGACATCCCCCGGATAGGCTTCTTCAATGGATTCCCTCCCTTGGGCAAATAATTTTTGAGGGTGGGACAAACGTACTGGTTTCCCCGATCGAGCATGATTCACCGTCATATCCTTTTCAAATTTCCCCGTACAAACTCGCACAAAGGCAACCCTATCCCTATGTTTGGGGTCCATATTTGCCTGTAATTTGAACACAAAACCAGTAAAATCAGGGTGGGTAGGCTCTAATTCTCCTAAAGTGGATTTGCGTGGAGTAGGGGGTAAAGCATAATCTAAAAAGGATTGCAGAAATAAGTTAACCCCAAAGTTAGTCATGGCACTACCGAAAAACACGGGTGTCATTCTTCCCTGATGAATTGCCTCTAAATCGAAAGCGGGGGCGACTTCTTCTAACATCTCCAATTCTTCGAGAGTTTCTTCATACAGTTGTTTATCAATATAATCTAAAATTCGATCGTCACCTTTAGGAATAATAATTTCAGGCACTTCTAAACTACCGTGGGCGATTCTTTCAAATAAATGGTATGCTTGTTCTCTTCGATCGAAAACCCCCTTAAAAAAGTCACCGCTACCGATAGGATAGTTAACAGGATAAGTCTGTAAACCTAACTCCTTCTCAATCTCGTCCAATAATTCAAAAGCTGATCTACCCGGTCGATCCATTTTGTTTACAAAAGTAAAGATAGGTAACGATCGAAGTTTGCATACTTCAAAAAGTTTACGGGTTTGAGGCTCTAAACCCTTAGCCGCATCAATCAACATCACAGCATTATCCGCCGCCGCTAGAGTGCGATAGGTGTCTTCACTAAAATCTTGGTGTCCGGGGGTGTCCAATAAATTGATATAATAGTCTAAATAGTCAAATTGCAAGACAGTAGAAGTAATGGAAATACCCCGTTGTTTTTCCAACTCCATCCAGTCAGATGTCACCTTGCGTTGTTCACCTCTTGCTTTAACCGCACCAGCTTGATGGATTGCACCTCCGTATAATAAAAGTTTTTCTGTGAGAGTCGTTTTACCAGCGTCAGGGTGAGAAATAATGGCAAAATTACGCCGTTTACTGACTGCTTTTAATAATTCTTGTTCTATAGTTAAAGACATTATAATAATTAGGAATTAGGAATTAGGAATTAGGAATTAGGAATTAGGAATTAGGAATTAAAAGAAATACTAACAAAACAAATTAACTGTTTTGAGCCAACGTATTATTTTAAAATCGATGATTTTTATAGTTGGTTGAATAAGTCAGTAATTCTTAATTAACTATTTTTAGTGGTATAACAAATAAAATAACCTTTGAAATTATATCATTAAAACGTTATTAATGTCATTAATTGTTTAAGACAAGAAAATATTTATCTACTAAAATTAAGATATTTTGCATTTACTATTAATTGTCGTTTATCAAAAGATTTGAAGAAAATGAGTAAACCAAAAAATCAACAAGAAAAAGAATTAGAACAAATTAAATTAAGAGAAATTTTACTGCTTTTAGATCAATTATTTAGACGAGAAGAAGCGACAGCAAAAGGAATTGTTGGTTGTTTATACGACATTGCTACCATTAATATTATCAATAAATATTGTCCTTTATGGGGCATAAATGCAACCTTAAAATATTTAACCCGTTTTCCTCGTCCTATGGCTCAATCTTTAGGGGTAAAATTATATTTACAACCTCAATGCCCTAAATTAATTACCGATTGGCTTTATACTTTAGTAGAATTTTCTCAAGAAAAAATCCCTGTTATAGAAGCTGAAATTATGGAAAAAGAATTATTACCAACTTTACAAAAAAATAAGTTAGAAATAAAATCTTTAGAGCAAAAAGTGACTTTTTTAACAGGAAGTTTAGTGGCGACTTTTGCTATTTTTATCGGTAGTTTTGCTTGGATTACCTATAATTTAGAAATGAGTCCGATCGATCTGCTAACAACATCTAAATCTAAGGTACAATTATTGTCCAAATAGAATTGTTCCTCTTTTGTCAGTTTCCGATTTTAACTGTGATTAAATATTTTCAAACTGCTTGATAAGTAGGTAAGCAAAATTAATTATGAATTTTATTTATCTCAAAGCTATGATAACAAGGGTTTAAACCCCTTGTCTTTATACAATCAATTTTGCACAAGAACTTAACTAAGGATTAAAATATACTAATTTAAAATAATATTTGCTCGATCTATTAGTATATAAAAGTTTCAGAATGTATAAATTGCAAGTGTTTGCGGAATTTGACAGACGAGGGTTATTGAGTAAAAATTAAGTCTAAATTATTAAGATCAAATTTATGAAAGCAATAGAAACCATCGGCATAATTGATCACAATGGTCAAATAATTTTACCAGAACCATTAAATGTTGTTTCAGAAAGTCCTATTAAATTAATAATTCTTTTAGATGATACAACGGATTTATCATCGGAAACTCATCTCAAATCAGCAGTGGAAAGTTTTACTCAAGGATGGCAAGAAGCTATGACAGGAAAAACTCATCCCCTTGATGAATTATGGATAGGAATTGAAAATGAGTAACCCTAATCTTAGCATTGAATTTAGTGATGAGTTTAAACATAATTTAGTGATTCTTGCCAAAAAATATCGATCGATTCGTAATGATATTCAGCCAATTTTAGAAAAACTTAAATCAGGGGAATTAATTGGCGATAAGATACCAAATATTAACTATACCGTTTTTAAAGTAAGAGTTAAAAATAGTGATATAAAAAAAGGAAAAAGTTCAGGTTATCGTTTAATTTATTATTTAAAAACATCCACTAAAATTATTTTAATTACTATTTATTCTAAGTCAGATCAAGCAAGTATTTCAGCTAAAGAAATTAGAAAAATTATTACTAATTTTAGTTAATTTTAGTTAATTTTAATTTGAATATATAGCATTTATCTAAATAGTAAAATCTACTATGTATGCTGGAAAGAATAGTTAAGATTTTTACTCATGGCAAGGGGTTTAAACCTCTTGTTAATAAAAACTGTAACTTAAAATGCGTCTTAGTTTAGATGACAATTTCTCCTCTTACTTATGAGTTACGATAAAATCCTTGCAATCAGGTAAACTTTCATTTTATTTTTGTGTCTTGCAACTGTAAAAAATGTTACAACAATATAAGCTCTGGAAATTATCATTGTATATAGTTTCTTAGCCCACAACAAGCACTATAAGCGATCGCAATGGCATCAACACTATCATCAATGGGAAGATTAGGTAAATCGAAAAGTTGTTGTAACATTTCGCCAACTTCTTTTTTTTTGGCTTTGGCATTACCTAAATGGGCTTTCCAGCTAGACTGATGTAAAAAAAATGGTGTTAATTTAGCCTCTCGATAACACACAAGGTTAATGACTCCTAATGCTTGTAAAACACCACCAGCCGCTTTGATTTCTCGATTAAAAAAAGGCATTTCAATGGCAATAGCTTCTGGTTGAAATTCTTGAATGATAGTGACGAAATCTGTTTCTAATTCCCTTAATCTTTCTCCTGTGGGTTGTTTTTTATCGGTTTCAATAATTCCATAGTCGATAATTTCGGGCATTTTAGTTTCATCCCCTTCTAATATCGCCCACCCAACTATGGCTAATCCGGGGTCTATTCCTAACCAAATCATGTTATGCTATTTTCCATTTAAGTTCTTCTCCTCTAACTCAAGATTTATAAACAATAAAGTTAAGCAACGGCAAAACCAGTTTGTTCTCGAATTTGAGGATCATAGAATGCTAGGATAATTTTATCTTTTTTGATACCAGCTTCTAAAAAATCGGTAGCGATACCTTTTTCTGTGCCATCTCTTTGAATCCAGATTTTATCGTCAATAATATCCACATGAATTAAACAACCATGTACTCTTTTAGTCGTAGGGAAAGGGTGATTAATTTTTTCTCTACCAACTATCATTAATAAATAGCGATGTTGTTGGGTATCAAAAACAGTTTCAAATTTGATATTAGGGTCTGTATATGGTATTTTAGTATAAGAAATAATAATATCTTGAATTATTTGGCTATAGTTATTTCTGGTATCCATTGCACAATTTCCTCCGAATTAATATCAAAAATTAATAAATTAAGTTGGTAATCTTCTTTAATAAGTTGTCCTAAAGATTCTTGAAATATATCGATATAAACTATACTAGGAATCGCTAAATATAATTTACGTTCTGATTCTGTTTTTCTAATAACTGAACGGTATAATAAATATTGTCCTAAAGCATTTTCTAAGGCATTAATTTCCGATACGGAAGTAAAAGTTTTGATTTCTACAGCTATTTTTTGTTGATTTTTTTCTGCAATTAATAATTTTTCTGCCCCTAAATCAACATACATATCTTTACTCCCCCATTTTAATCTTAAAGGATCATTGGTAATTGTCCAACCATCTTTAATGAGAGCATTTTTTACTTGATTATGGTAAATATCTCTGACAGGCATATTTAGAAGTAGAAATTAAATAAGTGAATAGGTGAAATTGTCATTAATTTCTTATAGTAAACTTTCTTATTACTGTACTTGAGACTAAATTTAAAGTCAAACGTCATTTTTCATTCTATACAGATAACAAATGATGCTTCCTGTAATAAACATAATGATAGAATAAATAGCAGGGGCGATGGCAATGGTAGGATTATTTAATAATGTACTAGAAGATGCGATCGTAATCCCTAGAGTACCATTTTGGATGCCAGATTCGATCGAAATAGCGGAGGATTGCCGAAAGTTTAAACCGACTAATCTAGCGATGAGTAAACTAAGAATAATCGCTAAAACATTGAGGGTAAGAGTCGGTAAACCAGTCTCTTGAAAAAAGGGAATGACATTTTCTCTATCTTTTAAGATAGCACCTAAAACGATAATGGCAATAAAGATTCCTGATGCGATTTGAAAAGGTTTTTGTGCTTGACGGGCAAAATTTGGTTTCCAATTTCTCAAACTCATTCCTATTATTATAGGTACGATTGTAATAATTAGTATCTGAATAATCGTTTTGACTACGGGTAAAGCAATATATTGCCCTTCTCCCATAAATACTTCCATGCCATAGTTAACGAGAAAGGGAATACTAAAGATAGTAATAAAACTAGAAATCGCCGTCAAACTTACGGATAAGGCAACATCACACCTACCCAAATAAGAGTATAAGTTAGAAGTGGGACCTCCCGGACAAGCGGATAGTAAAATCACCCCCACGGCAAATTCTGGCTTTAAATCCCAAAAATACATCAACCCAAATGCCACCAAAGGCAAGAGAATTAATTGACAAAACAACCCCGTTAATACTGCTTTAGGTTCGATCGAAATTGCCTTAAAATCTTTAATGGTAAGGGATAATCCCATGCCTAACATAATTATCGTCAAGGCTAAAGGTAAGAAAACCTCAGTTAATAAATTTCCCTGCATAGAATTTTAAGTAAGGAGTAAGGAGTAAGGAGTAAGGAGTAAGGAGTAAGGAGTAAGGAGTAAGAAGTAATGATTAATGAATAACTCTCTAATCTGTCATTGCGAGGAAACGAAGCAATCTCCGCTAAAACTTGTGATTTTATTTTTTAATTCTTCATTCTGCATTCTGCATTCTTAATTCTTTAGAATTGTTGTAAGAAACGGAGATCGCTGTTGTATAATCGGCGAATATCGTCAATTTTGTGCAAAATCATGGCAAAACGCTCCACTCCTAACCCCGCAGCAAAACCACTATATACTTCTGGATCATATCCTACCGCTTTAAGGACATTGGGATCAACCATGCCACAGCCTAAAACTTCTAACCATTTTCCTTGCCATTGTACATCAACTTCTGCTGATGGTTCGGTAAAAGGGAAGTAACTAGCACGAAAAACTGTCGGTAAGTCGTCACCAAACATCTGTCTTAAAAACTCTTTGATTGTGCCTTTTAAGTCGGTGAAAGTTAAGCCTTTATCAATAGCAAGGATTTCGATTTGATGGAAAACGGCGGAGTGAGTAGCATCAACGGTATCTCGTCTATATACCCTCCCCGGGGCGATAATTCTTAGGGGAGGCTCATTTTTTTCCATGTACCTAATTTGTACTGAAGATGTATGAGTACGCAATAAATTACCATCTTCAAAGTAGAAGGTATCTTGCATATCTCTAGCAGGATGATCTTCGGGGGTATTTAAAGCGGTAAAATTATAATAGTCGCTCTCGATTTGAGGTCCTTCTGCTATACTGTACCCTAACCCTACAAAAATATCTATTACTCGATCGATCGTACTTTGTAAAGGGTGAGATTTTCCTAAAGGATAACTAACCCCCGGCATAGTGACATCGAGGGTTTCCTCTGCAATTTGACGATTAAATTCTGCCTGTTGTAACTGTTGCTGTTGATTACTGAGGGTATCTTGAATTTGATTTTTGATGTCGTTAGCAATAGCGCCAATACGAGGTCTATCTTCGGCGGATAATTTACCCATTTCCTTTAAAATAAGGGATAATTCCCCTTTTTTGCCTAAATACGCTACCCTTAATTCTTCTAACTTTTGCAAGGTTTGTGCCGATTCGATCGACTTTTGTGCTGTTTCTTTTAAAATATGTAATTGAGATTCTATATTGGTAATCATAAATAATAGTGAATAGTGAATAGTGAATAGTGAATATTATCCAGAAAAATTGAGAGTTCAATTGATTGAACGTGATATTATTAGCCGTGTAATGAATCACACGGTGGGTTATTAATTAACATCTAAAACTTTTATTACTTAGGTATTTTTTCAGATGATGGCAATTTTTAGGATAAGATTAAAATATATTCCCTCAAATTAGTTGACATTATGCCTTTGCAAATTCTTGTCACCGATGATGATCTTGTTATTAGAAGATTAATACAAGACTGTTTAGAATTACAAGGTTATTCGGTTATTTTAGCAGGAGATGGAGACGAAGCCTTATATTTAGCCTATCAATATCATCCTCATTTACTCATTTCTGACATCAAAATGCCCCATAAAGACGGCTATAATTTAGTCAAGGAATTGCGCCAAAATCCCCATTTTCGTTTGTTACCAGTGGTTTTTTTGACTAATAAATACTCCATTGAAGATAAAATTAGCGGTTATCAAGCTGGTTGTGATGCTTATTTACCTAAACCTTTTCAACCTAGTGAATTGACTGCTATTGTTAAACATTTGTTGGAACGATCGCAAATTATTCAATCTGAATTATTACATACAGAAATTGAACATCAATATCCTTCTCTTGAGATAAATGTTAATTATAATAGTCGGAAATTAAGTTCTGATAATTTACACTTAACGAATAGAGAAAATGAAGTTTTAAAATTATTAAGTCAAGGTTTATCTAATGGAAAAATAGCCGAAGAATTATATTTAAGTCCGAAAACGATCGAAAAATATGTAGGCAATTTATTAAGAAAAACTAACTCCCATAATCGTACAGAATTAGCTAGTTTTGCTTTTAAGAATAACATAGTTTAACCATGATGAAAAATGA
Organism: Geminocystis sp. CENA526; assembly: GCF_050753365.1. NCBI lineage: Bacteria > Bacillati > Cyanobacteriota > Cyanophyceae > Chroococcales > Geminocystaceae > Geminocystis > Geminocystis sp. CENA526. The sequence continues at coordinate 29,773 of NZ_JBLZFY010000030.1, read as the reverse complement.
TTATGACTTAGTGGTAATTGGTGGTACAAAACAAGGCTTTTTTTGTGCAGAATATGCGGTGAAATTAGGAGCTAGAGTTGCCTTAGTTATTGATGATAAATTAGCTTCGATCGAACATGAACAAGATTTTTTATTATTAAATAATGGCATTAGTTATCAAGAATTTTTACAAGAAAAAAAAAGAATAATTGAATACAAAATTTTACCAGATTTAGAAGTATTAGGAGTTGATATAATTTTTAGTCAATGTAAATTTATTCAACAAAAACAACTCATCTTATTTACCGAAAAAAGGCAGTTAAAAAGTTCTGCTTATTTATTAGTAATGACAGCTAATCAACTTTTTTCTCCTTTATCTCCCCTTTATCCCCCCTTAGTAAGAGGAGAATTAACTTTGAATAATTTATTGGATGAGAAAACATGGCATAATTTACCCGAAGAATTAACTATATTGGGAGATGATATTAATACTATTTATTTAGTCAATAAATTATCTCAAGAAAATAAAAAAATCTCTATTATTTCTGCTTCTTCTCAGATTTTACCGTCAGAAGATGAAGATATATCCTATCAACTACAATTATTTTTAGAAGGCAAAGGCATCAAAATTTATCTTAATCATAATGATACTGGTTTAGAGTTCGATCGAGCAACTTCCGATGACGACTTGAAAACACAGCGAGTCACAACTTCCGATGACGATTTGAAAACACAGCGAGTCACAACTTCCGATGACAAATTGAAAACACAGCGAGTCACAACTCCTGATGACAAATTGAAAACATTGCGAGTCACAACTTTAACAAAAAATCTATCGAAAGAGGATAACTTAGAATTAACGAAACTAGGTATCAAAAATAATGGAGGCAAAATAGAAGTCAACTCAAAACTGCAAACCAAACACCCTCAAATTTATGCCTGTGGAGACTTATTAGGAGGTTATGCTTTAGAATCTTTAATACCCTACGAGGTGAAAATTGCCGTTAATAACGCCTTATTTTTTCCCTATCAAGAGATTAATTATAGTGATATTCCCTATACTTTAAATACAAATCCTCCCATTAATAGATTAGGATATACTGAAAAACAAGCTAAATTTTTGTTATCCCAAAATATCAAAGTTTTGAAAATATATTGTTTATTAACATCTCCCATAAATTGGCAACAAGAAGTTACTTTCTTGAAAATTATTTTAGATGAATCTAATTATCTATTAGGTTTTCATTCCTTTGGTTTTGGAGTGGAAGAATTAATAACAGCAATGACTTTTATCAAAAAGCGTAATTTGCCTTTTTACTATTTATTTAAAATGAGTTTTGCTAATCTTAATACTCAAAAATTAATTACCAAAATTAATAATTATTGGAAAAAAGAGCAGAGGAGACAATATCAGATTATACTAGATTTAGCAGAAACTTTTTTTATTTGGAAACGTGCTTAATTTAATTATGAATAATATTGTAGAAAAACAAGGTTATTTTATTGTTTTAGAGGGAATAGATGGGGCAGGTAGCACTACCCAAGCTGAGTTATTGCAAGATTTTTTCTTAAATAATGAACAAAAAGTAGTAATCAGTCCAGAGCCTTCTTCGGGTAAAATAGGTAAATTATTACGAGAATTTTTAGCTAATGAAAATCCTTTTTTAACTCAAGATTTGTATGATCAACAAATGGCTTATTTATTCGCTGCCGATCGACATCATCACCTGTATAATAATATTGATGGGGTTAAAAAACTCACTTCAGAAAATACCCACGTTATCACCACTAGATATTATTTTTCTTCCCTTGCTTATAATGCAAAAACGCAAAAAGAATTTGAGTTTGTCAGTGTCTTAAATAAAGACTTTCCTCCTCCAGATTTTTTGATTTATCTTGATATTCCCGTAGAAGTTGCTTTAACTAGAATACTCGATCGAACTACTTTAGAAATTTATGAAACTAAAGAAAAATTAACCCAAGTTAAGGCAAATTTTGACAAAATTTTAAGCAATTATCCCCATAAATATTTAAGGGTAGATGCCACTAAAACTAGAGAGGAAATTCATCAAGAAATAGTCAATTTTCTTTTCTCTACCTCCTCTTAATAAGCAGGGTTTTTTCATTCTCAAAAATCTCAATTTCTGAAACTAATAAATAATACCAGATACAGAAGTTTTTAACTATTAATCAATTAATATATAAAAATATGATTTTTTCGGAAAAATTTAACTCACTTTAGTAGAGTTAAGCTATTAGTAATGAAATTTATTTCATTGTGGGATAAAGGTTTCATGCCATAACTCGCTTTGCAATAAATTAACAAAGCTAATAGCAAAAGTCTGCTAAAGCGACTAAGAAAAATTCAATCTTTGAAAATGTGTGAAAGGCAAAAGGCATCGGGCATAGGCAACAAAGATTATGGGTTATTTCCATTAATTTTAAAATATACAATCTATTTTGCTTTAGTACTTAGAAATGCTATATATTATCAAAAATAATGTATAATAGTTATAATTTTCATCCTCAATTAAGTTAATTTGTGCCAATAAACTATGAACAAATTTAGTCCAAATATCCATTATTTTGTTTCGATGTCTTCCCCTCAATCTCATTTATTTACCGTTACATTAAATATTGAAAATTGGCAAGAAAATATATTAACTTTAAAAATGCCTGTATGGACACCCGGTTCATATTTAGTAAGGGAATATTCTCGACATCTACAAAATTTTGCAGTAAATAGTGACGATAATTCTATTCAGTTAAATTGGCAAAAAACTGCTAAAAATACTTGGAAAATAGACACAAAAAATCAAACAAATATTATTATAAAATATCAAATTTATGCTAACGATTTAACCGTAAGAACTAATCATTTAGATGCAACTCATGGTTATTTTAATGGGGCGGCTTTATTTTTTTATATCCCTGATTATCAACAATTACCGATCGAGATTTCGATCGAACCGCCTGAATCTCATTGGCAAATTAGCACATCATTACCAAGAATTGCTGATAGAAAAAATACATTTTTAGCAGAAAATTTTGATACTTTAGTAGATAGCCCGTTTGAAATTGGAACACAAAAAATAGTTCATTTTAAAGTAGAAAATAAGCCTCATCAATGGGTAATTTGGGGAGAGGGAAATATTGATATTACTAAACTGGTAAAAGATACCGAAAAAATTATTAAAACTGAAGCAAAAATATTTGGAGATTTACCATATAAAGACTATTTCTTTTTGCTACATTTATCCGCTAGTGGCTTCGGTGGATTAGAACATAAAAACTGTTGTGTGTTGAATTATCCCCGTTTTGGCTTTCAAAAACCAGAAAAGTACGATCGATTTATTCAATTAGTAGCCCATGAATTTTTTCATCTTTGGAATGTGAAAAGAATCCGTCCTAAAGCCTTAGAAACCTTCGATTATGAGCAAGAAAATTACACTACTTCTCTATGGTTTTCGGAAGGCTCAACCAGTTACTATGACATGATTATACCCCTGAGAGCAAAAATTTATAATCGTCGAGTATTTTTCGATTTATTAAGTAAAGATATTACTCAATATTTAAACACTCCGGGACGACAAATTCAACCTTTAGCAGAATCTAGTTTTGATGCTTGGATTAAACTATATCGCCGAGATTCTTATAGTAATAATTGTCAAATTTCTTATTATTTAAAAGGGCAATTAGTGACATTATTACTAGACTTATTAATTAGAAAAAATACCGATAGTGAAAAATCTTTTGATGATGTCATGTTAACTATGTGGAATAAATTTGGAAAAGAAGAAATCGGCTTTACCCCAGAAGATTTAAAACAAGAAATAGAGTTAATTGCTAATACAGATTTAACAGAATTTTTTAAATTATATTTAGATAGTACGATCGAGCTACCTTTCAACGAATATTTTGAACCTTTTGGCTTAATATTAGAGGAAAAAATAGACAAAAATACCCCACCCTATTTAGGCTTAAAAACCCAAAAAGATAACGGTGTAGAAAAAATTACCTTTGTTGATGCCAATTCTCCAGCAGGAAAAGCTGGAATCGATGCCGATGACGAATTATTAGCCATCGATAATTTTCGAGTCACCAGCGATAATTTAAACGATAGATTACAAGATTATCAGCCCTTAGATGTCATCAAATTAACCTATTTTCACCAAGAAGAATTAAAAACAGCACACATCAAATTAGAAGCCCCCAAACCATCCAGTTATCAAGTCAAAATCATTGATAATCCCTCGAAAAAACAGCAGGAAATGTTGAATAAATGGCTTAGTTAATTATTAATAGTTAATTGTTATTTAGCGGATAAATATTTACTGACAATATTAAGTACTTCATCTCGATCGAGGGGTTTAGCAATGAAATCCGAAGCACCCATCATTTTTGTTCTGACTCGTTCTACCATACCATCATTAGAGGTTACAATAATAATGGGAGTTTGACGAAATAAAGATAGTTTCCTTAAACTAGCACAAATTTCATAACCGTTGGTGTGAGGCATGACTAAATCTAAAAAGATTAAATCGGGTTTAGTCGCTAATACTTTTGCGATCGCCTTCATGGGTTCAGTAATACATATAAACTGGTATCCTGCTTTTTTGACAATATTTGCCATAGTTTCACAAATAAGAGGGCTATCATCAATACAGGCAATTAAAGGGCTTTTATCTTCTGGTTGAATAATGGTAGGAGGCGAAATGGGAGCAGGTAAATCGGCAACGGAAACTAAGTCGATATAGCCTTGTTGAATGTAGGGTAATAATGAACTACTAAACTGGTTTAAATCTCGTTTCAACTGTAGAGATAAATCTCTGAGGGTGTTTCTACCGTTAAATAATTTGGTAAATGCCTGATAGGTTTTGGGGGTAATATTTGCTTGTAACTGTTCACCAGAGCGAATTACGGGGGCTTTATTCGGCGATCGATCTCCTAACCTGAGACTAACCCAACTTTGCCATTGTTGCCAAGCAGGTACAATAAATTGATTAGCATCCACCAGAAAAATTTGCTCTGATAGGGGTATTTGAACTTTATTATCAAGATGAAAAGTAATTTCTGTAGTTTGATTGAGATCGAAAAAAATTTCTGTGAGAATACCATTAATCATCTTCATTACTCCTTCTCTATCCGCCTTTCCATTGACTAACCAACGGCGCACTAACTCGTATTCCCAACAAAATTTAATGTTATCACTGGAAATCGATCGAATTTCTGTCTCCAAATAACTGGCATCTGTAGCGATATTAGGAAGATAAGCGGCTAAATTACGGCGCCAACGTCTGACAGAATGCTCTCCCCCCGTACCGTAAATTAAGCGCCCCATAGACAAGTAAAAATGCCATTGAGTTTTACCCGGATACACTAACCGAACTTTTCCACTAAATTGATGTTTTTTGAGGGTGTTAAATAGGTAGGTTTGTTTCGATGCCACAAACCCCTTGATTGGAATACTATAGTTTTCTTTATTTGGCGTATCCATCAATGATAAATTAGAAGTAAGCTGATAATCATTTTTTTGATCTTAGTATAAAATTAAGAGTTTGTCTGATTTCTAAGTCATACTCTTAAGGTTTTATTCTTATTCTAAAGATAATTGCCTTATATTCTATATATATTTTAAAATTTCTTAACTATAGTTCATGAGTATTAATTTTCAATCGATCGTAACTACCCTCAATCAATTTTGGAGTGACAGAAACTGTCTTATTGCTCAACCCTATGATACCGAAAAGGGTGCAGGTACTATGAGTCATAATACCTTTTTACGAGCTATTGGACCCGAACCTTGGTCTGTGGCATACATAGAACCTTGCAGACGACCCACCGATGGACGTTATGGAGAAAACCCCAATCGAGTCCAACATTATTATCAATATCAAGTCTTAATCAAGCCTTCTCCCGACAACATTCAAGAGATATATTTAGACTCTCTCAAGGCATTGGGAATACATCCTGAAGATCATGATATTCGCTTTGTGGAAGACAACTGGGAATCTCCCACTTTAGGCGCTTGGGGTGTCGGTTGGGAAGTGTGGTTAGACGGCATGGAAATCACTCAATTTACCTATTTTCAACAATGCGGAGGAATTGACTGTCATCCTGTTTCGATCGAAATTACCTACGGTTTAGAAAGATTGGCAATGTATTTACAGGATGTGGATAGCATTTATGATATTCAGTGGAATAATGACATAAAATATGGAGAAATTTTCTTACAAGGAGAAATTGAACAATGTACCTATAACTTTGAAGCATCCAATCCCGACTTACTTTTAAAACTGTTTAATTTGTACGAAGAAGAAGCGAAACAACTAATCGAAAAAAATCTTGTTTTACCTAGTTTAGACTATGTTTTAAAATGCTCTCATTGCTTTAATTTGCTAGATGCTAGAGGCGTTATTGCCGTAGCTGAACGCACTAGATATATTGGTAGAATACGCAATTTAGCCCGTCAAGTTGCTTTACAATATCTCAGTCAAAGAGAGTCATTAAATTTTCCTTTAATGAAAGATAATTCTGCAAAAATTTTGGCTTAACACTTGATCTGATTATTCGAGATAAAAAAAGGGGGAATAGGGAATAGGTAATAATGCGATTAATTCGCTAGAAACTAGATAAAATAATCTAGGGATAAAAGTATTTGCTTTACTCCTATCCTTGCTTTTTCACAATCAAGTTTTATTTGTTTTTTTAATTCATCGATCGAACTAAATTTTTCTTCATTTCTTAGAAATTTAATTAATTTTACCGTTAAATTTTGGTTATATAAATCATCATTAAAATCGAATAAATGCACCTCGATCGAGATATTTTTGCCGTCAACAGTAGGACGTTTACCTAAGTTCATTACGCCAAAAAAATAGTTATCTTTTACTTGAACTTTTACCGCATAAACGCCCATTTTAGGTAAAAATTTTTCCAAAGAAACACCTATATTTGCAGTAGGAAAACCGATAGTTCTACCTAATTTTTTTCCTTCAATAACTCTTCCTACAATTTGATATTCCCTACCTAACATTTCTGAGGCTAACTCTGCTTTACCCATTAACAAACTTTCTCGAATATAAGAGCTACTAATTCTTATAGATTGATTATTTATGGTTAAATTTTGTTCTTCAGTAATGTTAACTTTTACATCATATTTAGTGGCTAAATTTTGCAAATATTCAGCGTTACCTTGTCTTTGATAACCGAATCTAAAATCTTCCCCAACACTAATAAATTCGGCTTTTATTTCTTTAATTAAAATATCTTGAATAAATTTATCGGGACTTAAATGGGCTAATTCTCGATCGAAAGGCAATAGAATTAGTTGTTGAATACCTAATTTTTCTAGTATTTTACATTTTTCAGGAATAGGGGTAAGTAATTGTTTTCTTGTACCTGTAAAAAATTCTTGGGGATGGGGAATAAAAGTAACTAAAGAAGGAGTTAAATGGGGATAGTCAAAAATGGGTTGTATTACTTGTTGATGTCCTCGATGAATCCCATCAAAATTACCAAGAGCGATGGCACAAGGGGAATTGATGGTATCTTGTCGAACATTGTTAAGGGAAGTAGTAATAATTTTCAACATCATTAGCGGATATTTTATGATTCCGTAATATTTCTTAAAATAACTTCATATTCTACCAGATTTATCCAAAGTCCAGTTATTTATTCTACTGATGCCTGATACCTACCCTCATCAAAATACTTTTTCAGCACCCCTAAGTATTATACAATCACAAACTATGATTTCAAAAATCAAAACCATACTACTGTAGAAGAGCCAAATAGAATAGTCATTAATGACGGTAAATCGATCGAAAATGCTTAATTTTGTCTCGATATTCTGCGGCTTTTTCAAACTCTAAATTCTTCGAGGCTTCTAACATTTTTTCTTCTAATTGTTTAATTATAATTGGTATTTGATCTAAACCTATCTCTTCAATATTTTCAGATACTTTTTCTAATTCTTGATTATTTAATTTTCTCGATATGTCTAAAAATTCTAATAATAAATTACTCGATTTTTTCGTGATTGATCGAGGTGTAATGTTATTCTCTTGATTATATTTAAGTTGAATTTCCCTACGGCGATTAGTTTCTTTAATAGCTTTTTCCATACTATTAGTAAAGTTATCAGCGTATAAAATTGCTTGACCATTTACATGACGAGCGGCTCTACCAATGGTTTGAATTAATGATTTTTCAGAACGTAAAAAACCCTCTTTATCAGCATCTAAAATTACCACTAAAGACACTTCAGGTAAATCTAAACCTTCCCTTAATAAATTCACTCCAATTAAAACATCAAATTCTCCTGCTCTTAAACTTTGTAAAATTTCAATACGTTCGATCGACTGAATCTCCGAATGTAGATATTGTACATTTATTCCCCTTTCTTGTAAATATTCCGTCAAATCTTCTGACATCTTTTTAGTTAAAGTTGTTACTAAAACCCGTTGTTTTTGCTTAATTCGCTCTTTAATTTCTGCTAATAAATCATCTATTTGCCCCTCACTAGGACGTACAAAAATTTGTGGGTCTAAAATACCAGTTGGGCGAATAATTTGCTCCACAATTTGATGATTAGACTGTTCAATTTCCCAATTACTAGGAGTAGCAGAAACGAAGATACATTTTTTCACTTTTTGCCAAAATTCATCGGCTTTTAAAGGGCGATTATCAGACGCACTAGGTAAACGAAAACCATGATCAATTAACACTTTTTTTCGAGCTTGATCACCGTTATACATTCCCCTAATTTGAGGTACAGTAACATGGGATTCATCCACAATTAAAAGCCAATCTTCGGGAAAATAATCTACTAAACAATCTGGTGGTTGTCCAGCTTTTCTTCCTGTTAAATGACGAGAATAATTTTCAACTCCATTGCAATATCCTACCTCTTTTAACATCTCTAAATCATACTTTGTTTTTTGTTTTAATCTTTGTGCTTCCACTAATTTTCCCTCTTTTTCTAATCCTATTAATCTTTCCTCTAATTCGGCTTTGATATTTTCGATCGCACATTCCAACTGGTCTTTAGGTGTTACAAAGTGCTTGGCAGGATAGATGTTAATTCGCTCTAATTCTTCTAATAATTCCCCTGTAACGGGGTCTAAAAGGGAAATTGCCTCGATTTCATCTCCAAAAAAATCAACCCGTATAACTCGATCTTCGTAGGCTGGTACAACTTCTAAAACATCCCCTTTGAGGCGAAAAGTAGCACGACGCAAATCAACATCGTTGCGACTATATTGTACATTAACCAAGTCTCGAATCAGTTGACGGGGATCATATTCTTCCCCAAGACGTAGGGGAATAGAGGCTTTCAGGTATTCTACTGGCATCCCTAAACCATAAATACAACTAATGGAAGCCACCACAATAACATCTTTTCTTTCAAAGAGCGATCGAGTTGCAGAGTGACGAAACATATCGATTTCATCGTTAATAGAAGAACTTTTTTCGATGTAGGTATCCGTAACAGGGATATAGGCTTCGGGTTGATAGTAGTCGTAGTAACTGACAAAATACTCTACAGCATTGTGAGGGAAAAATTGCCGTAATTCGTTGCAAAGTTGCGCCGCTAGGGTTTTATTATGGGCTAATACTAAAGTCGGTTTTTGCCACTGTTCGATCGTACAAGCTATAGTATAAGTTTTTCCTGTACCCGTTGCGCCGAGTAGAGTTTGAAAAGAATGTCCAGCCTGTAATGATTTTACCAGAAGTTCGATCGCTTGAGGTTGATCTCCAGTAGGTTTGAAGGGTGCTTGTAAGTTAAACATTAATGATCTTATAAGGGAAGTTCCAAGATAATAAATAGGATAAACTATAAATAAATTTATTCTCTTATTGATTCTTTTATGACTAATTCCGATTCATCTACCAATACCCCTGAAACAGAAGTCAAAGATAGCTATGTAAAATTAGCCATGCGCAATATGGTAAAAAAAGGGGGATTATCTCTCAAACATTTTTTCTTAACTACTGTGGGATTATTAGGCTTTTTGGTAGGTATCTCTTATCTAACTCGATAATCTAAGAGATGTCATTCTTGAAGTGTGATTAACATATTCAGATTTGTAGGGTGGGCATTGCCCACTATTCTTACATCGAACTGAGGTTAATTCAGGTTTTAACGGATTTATAGTTATCTATAATTAGCTTAATGCCCAAAGCTATTAAACCGACTGTCACCATCAAAAATAAAAAAGTCGCCATAGTGGTAATACCCATAATTAATGTTCTCACGGTAGAGGCGATACTCATTGCCATTTGATTATTGAATTTTATGGGCATTGTACTATAAGTCGAAATTACGGATTTCGTTAATAGATAAGCTCCAACCGCCAATCCCCCCGAAATGGAAGCCCCCGTAAAACAACGAAAAGGGGTTATTTTTTCTTGATTTTCTTCTTGTTCGATCGATCGATCGTTTGTATCACTATCAGTCATAATTATAAAATTATTGGTAGGTAATAGGAATTAATGTGATATAGCAGTACTAAATCATTTGTGAGAAAATTAAACTAAGTACCCCCTTTGTTTAAGGGAGGTTAGGGAGGATCATATTCTCACGATTCATTTAGGATTGCTATATATTCTATTCCATTGTTAATTGTTAATTGTTAATTGTTAATTACTTTCTAGCTTCTTTCCTCGATCGGAATATAAGATTGATTATGTTCACCTACATACACTTGAGTCGGGCGAAAAATGCGATTAACGGCTAATTGTTCTTTCCAATGGGCTAACCATCCTGCAACCCTTGAAATAGCAAACATAGGAGTAAATAAATCCGACTTAATGCCTAACTTACGATAGACTAAACCAGAATAAAAGTCCACGTTAGCATAAATACCCTTATGTCCTAAATGTTCTGCGACAACTTTTTCCACTTCCAAAGCAATCTCATAATATTCATCATAGCCCGTTAATTCAAACAAACGTTCTGCTAATTGCTGTAATATTTTAGCACGAGGGTCTTTAACTTTATACACCCGATGACCAAAACCCATGATTTTCTTTTTATGTTTAATACAATCTTCAATATAAGGACGGACATTTTCCACACTACCGATTTGTTCTAACATCAATAATACTTCCTCATTCGCTCCTCCGTGTAAAGGACCGGCTAATGTACCTACAGCAGAAGCCACAACAGCATACGGATCGGTTAAAGTGGAAGCTGTCACCATCGCTGAAAAAGTAGAAGCATTCATGGTATGTTCAGCATGGAGCATTAAACACACATCAAAAATTCTCGCTTCTAAAGGTTCTGGCTCTTTTTCCGTTAACATATAAAGGAAATTAGCAGAATAGTTTAAATGTTCGCTAGGTTTAATGGGATCATTTCCATTACGCATTTGAGCAAAAGCCGCTACCATAGTAGGAATTTTGGCTAATAACCTAATTACCGCATCTCTAATATATTCTTCTTTGGCTAAGGCACGACGAGAATAAAATAACCCTAAAGCCGCCGCCGAAGTTTGTAAGGCATCCATAGGATGTCCACTTTCAGGAAAACACTTCATCATATCTCGAATATGATATTTAATGCGTCTATGACGAGTTACTTCATCTTGAAATGTTGCTAATTCTTCCTTCGTGGGTAATTTCCCCCAAATTAATAAGTAAGCTGTTTCCAAAAATGTGCTTTTTTGAGCTAATTCTTCAATATTTATTCCTCTATATTCTAAAATGCCGTTTTTGCCATCGACAAAACTAACGCTAGATTGTGCGACGGGTATTCCTTCTAAACCGGGTTGATATTGACAAGCTGGTTGCGTCATTTTTATTCCTCTATGATCTAATTATAATAGTATTTTTTATAAGTACTCTTTTTGATTAATTGTTTATTGTGAGTTAGGTTATATTCTATTTTATTCAACCTATTATTTAAGGTAAGAGTGCTGTTCATTCAATATACAATTAATTTGCTTCAGTTACTCTAAAAAGCCCATTAATGAAAGTAATTGATCATGGAAATCACAAAAGTTGTGTAAGATACTAATTTATTGACCTAATGACTGTTAACTAGGAGTTGATGAAAAGGTATTTTCGTGGGGAGAGGCAAAAGGCAAGAGGGAAAAGTTAAGACTTTTGGTTATTTTCAAGAATTATGTCAGTTAAATGCGTTTTAGCTTAGTTCCAATTAATCAGAAATAAAATATTTTCAAAAGTATGTTATTTAATTTACGATTTGAAACAATAAAAAAAATCGGATGGTGCATTTTGATACAATTACCTGTATTAACAAACCAAAATTAATAAGATTATGAATAAAACCGTTGCTGAGGTGATGACACCGAATCCTATCACCGTTACACCTCAAACTCCTTTAAAAGAAGCTATTACTATTTTAGTGGAAAACAAAATCAGTGGTTTACCTGTCATTGATGAGCAAGGTGAGTTAGTCGGGGTAATCTCTGAAAGTGACTTGATGTGGCAAGAAACAGGAGTTGAACCGCCTCCTTACATTATGATTTTAGATAGTATCATCTATTTACAAAATCTTAATCGTTATGAAAAAGAGATACATAAAGCATTAGGGCAAACTGTAGGAGAGGTGATGAATGATAAAGTCATTTCGATCGAAAGTAGTCAGTCTGTAAAAAAAGCGGCTCAATTACTCCATGATAAACCCATTCGCCGTCTTCCAGTGGTTAACGATGAGGGAAAAATAATTGGCATTATTACTCAAGGGGATATTCTACGCGCTATGGCAATGGATTAATCGTGAATTAAGAATTAAGAATGCAGAATTGAGAATGACAAAGACTTATTTACTAGACTCTATTCACCTATTCAAAATTAACTAAATTATGACGATTACCCCTGAATCCGTAAAAGCGTTGATACATTCCCAAAATTTTGGGGAGCGTATTCGAGGTATTAATGAATTAAGACAGTTAGAGAAAGAAACTGCCTATGAATTATTAATTGCCATCATTAAAGATAATAACGTCAGAGTGCGTTATGCCGCTATTTCTCAACTGGATAGTTTAGGAGATATTAACCTTGACAAATCCTTAGAAGTCTTGTTAGATACACTATATAATGATCCTGAATCCGATGTGCGCGCGGCTGCAGCAGATGCCATCGCAGGGTTAAAAATTACTAAGGCTTTTCCCGACTTAAAAAAAGTCTATTATGATAGCGATGATTGGTTAATTCAATTTAGTATTGTGTCAGCATTAGGAGAATTAGGGCATCCTGACGGCTTTGATTTACTCCATGATGCGTTAAATTCTGATAATGAATTGCTGAAAACCTCTGCTATTGGTGCTTTAGGAGAATTAGGAGACGATCGAGCCATCGATTTATTGATACCCTTTGCTAATAACGATGATTGGCAAATTCGTCATCGAGTCGCCCAAGCATTAGGCAGATTTGGAGGGGAAAAAGCGAAAGCGGTTTTAATGACTCTTTCCCTAGATAAATCCGTAGCCGTATCAGAAGAAGCTAAACACTATCTTATTAGTGAATAGATGTTAAGTAATAGGTAATAGGTAATAGGTAATAGTGCGATTTTTAATTAAGGCTCATTGAGATAAAATCTTTGTGGAAAATATCATAATGAAAAAACAGATTTTAAAACAAAAAGACGCTCTGACGATCGCAAATGAGTTATTAGAAGTACTCAATCATGGGGCATTAGCGATTATGATTTCCATAGGGCATCGTACCCAACTTTTTGACACTATGGCAAATTTACCTCCTGCAAAATATAGTACTATTGCCCAAGAAGCAGGATTAAATGAAAGATACGTCAAAGAATGGTTAGGTGCATTAGTTACAGGAGGAATTATTGAATATAATCCCGAAGCAGATACTTACTATTTACCCCCTGAGTATGGAGAATTTTTGACTCGCCAAGCTACTCCCAATAATATAGCGGCGGTAATGCAATATATTCCCTTATTAGCTCAAGTGGAAGATAATATCATCCCTTGTTTTTATCAGGGGGGAGGTTTACCCTATTCGGCTTATCCTCGCTTTAACGAAGTCATGGCAGAAGATAGTGGGCAAACAGTGGTAGCAGTATTAGAAGAAGCTATTATCCCTCTGGTAAACGGTTTACAGGAAAAACTAACCCAAGGTATCAAGGTTTTAGATTTGGGATGTGGTAGTGGACAAGCCTTGATTAAAATGGCTAAACTATTTCCTAATAGTCAATTTTTAGGTATAGATTTTACTTCAGATGCCATCGAAAAAGCTCTTAATTACTCTCAAACACTGGGTTTAACTAACATCGATTTTCAAGTACAAGATGCGGCGCAATTAAGTTTAACCACCAAATTTGATTTAATTACTACCTTTGATGCTATTCATGATCAAGCCAAACCTGCCCAAGTGTTAAAAAATATTTATGATAGTCTCGATCGAGATGGTGTATATTTGATGCAGGATATTAAAGCCTCGAAATATCTACACAAAAACTTGGATCATCCTGCAAATATTTTCCTTTATACTGTATCCTGTCTTCACTGTACCTCCGTTTCTTTAGCCTATAATGGTGATGGATTAGGTACAATGTGGGGAGAAGAAACCGCCTTAGAAATGCTCCAACAAGCAGGATTTTCCGAGATAACCGTTAAACAACTTCCCCATGATCCCATGAATAATTTTTATATATCACGAAAATAATAATTTAGCTAATTCGATCGAACCTATTAAGTATTATCTACACAAATTCGACATAAAATTTTAGAAAAGGATAAAAAATAGGAGACTAGACAACTAGAAGAAAATTATTTATTAGACTTCTCCAATTATTATGATTTTACCACCGTAGAACAGGCATCTTGCCTGTATTTTTGAAGATGTCTATTACCTATTCCCTACCTTCATCATTCTACTTAAATGCAAACTAGCTTATGAAATTCTATACCCTTGACGTTTTCACCGATAAACCTTTTAGCGGAAATCAATTAGCAGTCTTTCCCCACTGTGAAGAATTATCCCCTCAAACCATGCAAAACATCGCTCAAGAGTTTAACTTTTCTGAGACAGTTTTTGTTTTTCCCCCTAGCAATCCTCAAGCTAATTTTGATGTCAGAATTTTTACCCCAGCAGGGGAAATTCCCTTTGCAGGGCATCCCACCATCGGCACGGCTTTTCTGTTAGCATATCTAGGCATGGTGCATTTAACCAACAATACCACCGAAATTATTTTACATGAAGGAGTAGGGAATGTTCCTGTTACTATTTATAGCGAATATAACGAACCCCTTACCACAGAATTAAGTGCGCCTCATCCTCCCGAATTTTATGATGATATTCCTTCTAAATCAGCGTTAGCAGAGATTTTATCGTTATCGGAAGCGGATTTGAGCGATAAATATACCCCTCAAGCAGTTTCTTGCGGTTTACCGTTTCTCATTATTCCCCTCAATAGCTTATCGGCGTTGAAGAAAGCACAACTTAACTTAACAGCATGGCAAACAACCTTATCTAATCATATTGCACCCCATGTTTATCCCTGTTATCAGACAGGAGATTTTCAATGGAGAGTGAGAATGTTTGCGCCTAGCTTAAATATATCAGAAGACCCTGCAACGGGATCGGCAGCCACTGCTTTTGCTGGTTATTTAGCTACTTATCAACCTGAAAAAGATGGTAATTGGCAATGGGTAATTGAGCAAGGTTTAGAAATTAATCGCCCTAGCAAAATTATCGCTTCTGCCAGTAAACAAGATGATCAAATTACCCAAATCAAAGTTAAAGGACAATCAGTGGTTATCATGGAAGGAGTTTTGGTTACTTAGACTAACCTCAGTTCGAGACAAAATTAAGTTAAATTTATTTAACGATTTCAATATCTAAATTGATTTAATTTTTTATTTCTGGAGATGTCTAATAAATTGACAAAGCGAATAGATAACGTTCAATGAATTGAACTAATAAAATGCAATTTTACCTCGACTTTGAAAAAATCCTGCTTCTCTCCCTCTTATCTTCATCAATATCCATTGGGGTTTTACCTGATTTGTAGCCAAGAGGTGATAAAATTGCCTTTGATTAGCTATTCTTTAAAAAAAATCCATGCCTGAAGCAGTAGGAGTAATTCAAACATTAGGATTTCCCTCTATTTTAGCCGCCGCCGATACGATGGTGAAAGCGGCAAGGGTGACTCTAGTTTATTTTGATAAAGCTGAAAAGGGTGATTTTGTCATCGCTATTCGTGGACCCGTTTCTGAGGTAAAAAAGGCTATGGCTGAAGGTATCCAAGAAGCAGGAAAGGTATTTGGTGGAGTGGTACAAACTCATTATATTGTCCCGAATCCCCCCCCTAATGTTGTGGATGTCTTACCGATCGAATATACAGAAAAATCACAACCCTATCGTTTTTAACACAACCTCAATAAAATTATTTTTATTACAAAATTTATTATTAATTAAAGGAGAATTTTTTTTATGCCTTCACAATCAGCAGTAGGATCTCTTGAGACAAAAGGATTTCCCGGAGTTTTAGCCGCCGCCGATGCTATGGTAAAAGCTGGTAGAGTTACCTTAGTGGGTTATATTCGTGTGGGAAGCGCTCGTTTTAATGTCAATATACGGGGGGACGTTTCCGAAGTTAAAACCGCAATGGCGGCTGGAATAGATGCTGTTAGTAAAGCCGAAGGTGCTACCCTTGAGTCTTGGGTAATTATTCCCCGCCCCCATGAAAACGTATGTGCAGTATTACCGATCGATTACTCAGAAGCGGTTGAGCCTTATCGTCAGGCGGTGGAAGGTGTAGCGTTACCCCCTTCTCGTTAAAATAGTGAATAGTGAATAGTGAATAATTGTTAATTGTTAATTCCTAATTCCTAATTCTTAACTCTACATTCCTTAATAATGATTACCTTTACAGAATATCAACAACGTCGTCAAAAATTTATGCAAGTTATCGGTAAAGGAGTAGCGGTGTTTCGTAGCGCCCCCCAAGCCGTTATGCACAATGATGTAGAATATGTTTATCGTCAGGATAGCGATTTTTATTACTTGACAGGATTTAATGAATCTGAAGCTGTAGCGGTTTTTGCACCTAACCATGAAGAACATCAATTCATACTTTTTGTACAACCTAAAGATTTAGCTTCAGAAATTTGGACAGGTTACAGAGTGGGAGTGGAAGGCGCTAAGGATATTTATGGTGCTGACGTGGTTTATCCGATTAATGAGTTAGATGAGAAATTACCAGAATACCTGATTACGGGCGATCGAATCTACTATCATTTAGGCAGAGATTTACCCTTCAACGAAAAAATTATCTACCATTGGCAAAAATTAATGGCAAAATACCCTAAAACTGGGCAAACCCCCAGAGCCATCGAAGATAGTAACTTTGTTCTGCATCCCTTACGATTAGTGAAAAGTGAAGCGGAAATTGCCATGATACGCAAGGCAACGGAAATTTCTGTGAAAGGGCATCAAAAAGCCCGTGAAGTGGCACAACCCGGACGTTATGAGTATGAGATTCAAGCAGAAATTGAACACACTTTTAGATTATTAGGAGGAGATGGAGTTGCTTACCCCTCGATCGTAGCATCAGGAGGAAATTCTTGTATTCTGCACTATATCGACAACAACCGCAAAATGGAAGCAGGAGACTTGTTATTAATCGATGCAGGATGTTGCTATGGTTATTATAACGGTGATATTACCCGTACATTTCCCATTGACGGCAAATTTACTCCTCAACAAAAAGACATCTATCAGTTAGTCTTATCCGCTCAAACTCAAGCTATCGAGCAAGTAAAACCGGGCAACACCTATAATCAATTTCATGATAAAGCCGTAGAAGTGTTAGTGGAAGGCTTAAAAGAACTTAAACTATTACAAGGAGATAGTGAAGAAATCATCAAAGAGAAAAAATATAAACCCTTTTATATGCACCGCACTGGACATTGGTTAGGCTTAGATGTGCATGATGCTGGAGCTTATAAACAGGATAAGGAAAATTGGATAAAATTTCAACCAGGTAATATTGTCACCGTTGAACCCGGTATCTATATTTCACCATATATTACTCCTGTGGAAGGGCAACCCGAAGTATCCGATATATGGAAAGGTATCGGTGTCAGAATCGAAGACGATGTTTTAGTCACGGAATCTGGCAATGAAGTCTTAACCAGTGGTATCGAGAAATAAATACGATTTGTTGAATAAATCAAAAGGTGATTAAAATTAATTCTGATTATTTACAATACACCTGTGTATTTGTTGAAGAGATAACGCTTCAAAACCTTGATTTTTCATTCTTTAACCTGACACCCGATACCTGATGCCTGATACCTACCCTCATCAAAATACTTTTTCAGCTTATACGCAACTAAATCTTTAACTTCGTTTTAGCTTATCGCATACTAAAAGAGTACCTGCGGAAACGCATAAAGGAATAATAATTAAATTCAATAAGGGAATACTAATTAAGGTTAAACAAATTAAACCAAATCCTGCGGTAGTTGGCAATTTTCCCCACACAAATTTTAATTTTTCTCGAAAATGTAAACGTTTTCTTTCTAAGGTTGCGTCAAAAAAATCTAAGCAAATAATCGTACAAGTGAGAGTTATTCCTCCTACTAAAGAAATTAAATTACCCATAGCTGGAATAAAATTTAATAAAAATAAGGGGACACTGATGACTATAATTAACAATAATTTTTTCAGTTCAAATAATATCGCCCTCAATATCTCCTGAATAATATTAACTTCGACAATTTCTAGTTTTCCTGTGTATAAAATTTCTAGTTTTTCTGATAATTTACCATACCAAGGTGAGCCGATTATTGAGCCAAATTGCACTATGATAAAACCAATTATAATTAACAATATCAAAAATAAGATAACCTTCAAAATTTGACTAATAAACAAGAGAATTGCTATTAATATATTTGACCATTCTGGAAGTTGATTGATAGCATTATCCACAGATATTATAATGTTATTAGTGAAAGAATCGAATAATTTTAAACTAGGATTTAGTAAAAAAATATAAGTGGTGATTCCCACACAAATATTGATAATAATAGGGATAATTAGATATTGCCATAATTGCTTATGGTTTGCTATAAATTTTATGGCTAATAAAGGGTAGCCAATACCTGTAAAAAAGGTAAATTGTTTGAGGTTTTCTTTACTCATTAATTTTAGATTTAATGGAATAATAAGATATTCAGTATTATATAGCAGTCAGTTATGAGTTGTGAGAATTATCTTATCCTAAAAGGGAATAGCGAATAGTGATGCTATCTTATATATCTTTTTCTAATAATTGATTTCTTATAAATGATTCCTGATTGCTATCAGTTAGTTAAGAGATAAATTAATAAACTACTATGTAAATTTATACCTGAGTTCGATCTAAAATAATGACGATGAGAGAAGGAAAAGGGAAGGAATATACTTTAAAACTTTAGTTAAATTTAGTAAATATGGAATATTTAACTTACTTTATAATAATTATTGTGATACTAATATTAGTTATTAGTTATTTGATGATTCTTAAAAATCAAGTAAATAATCGCAAAAAAAATTATCAAAATTCTTCTAATTTTAAAAGAAAAGTAAATAAAAAAATTGTTAATAAAAATAAAGAAGAATCTGATGAAAAAATAAATGAATTAAAAAATCAATTGTTAAAATTAGTTAATCATGATGCTAAAATTGTAGAACGTTTGATTAATAATCTTAAACTAAAACATCCCGATAAATCAGAAAACTGGTATTGGGAGAAAGCAATTTTAGATTTAGAAAGAGACAGAACGTGATATTAATAATATCAAATCAACTTCTTAATTCTTAATTCTTAATTCTTAATTCTCCATTATGGCTTTAATGGCTTCAGAAAGTGCGATCGAAGTATGTGTCCAATGAGTCCCCCCTTGACAGAATACTATATAAGGTTCTCGTAAAGGTCCATCAGCAGAAAATTCTGAAGTACTACCATCGATAAAAGTTCCTCCTGCCATGACTAAATTACTCTCGTAGCCTACCATGGGTGCAGGTACTGGGTCAAGATATGAACCTACAGGAGAGTTACGTTGGATCGATCGACAAAAAGCCACCAATTTATCAGGATTACCGAGTTTTACCCCTTGAATAATATCTCGACGAGGTACAAAAGGTAAAGGATTGACTTCGTAACCCAACTCAGAAAACACTAAGGCGATGAGATGACTGCTTTTCATGGCTTCCGCTACCATCTGAGGCGCTAAAAATAAGCCTTGAAACAGGAGGCGATTTTGATCAAATGTAGCACCGCCACTGCTACCAATACCGGGGGAGGTGAGACGACAACAGGCTTTTTCCACTAAGTCTTCTTTTCCAGCTACATAACCCCCTGCTGTAACTATTGTACCCCCCGGATTTTTAATTAATGAACCTGCCATCAAATCCACCCCAACGGCAGTAGGCTCAAGGTTTTCGATAAATTCTCCATAGCAGTTATCCACAAAACATACGGTATCAGGATTTTGTTGCTTCACTACCTTGACAATTTGGTCAATTTGTGCTATGCTCAAGCTCGATCGCCACGAATAACCGCACGATCGTTGAATTAAGACTAATTTGGTTTCTGGCTTAACGGCGGTATTCAATGCCTCCCAGTCAATATTGCCTTCTGGGGTTAAGTCTAACTCTCGATAGCTAATACCAAAATCTTGTAGTGAACCTTGTCCTTCACCTCGTAATCCGATAACTTCTTCTAAGGTATCGTAGGGATGCCCCGCCACTGCTAACATTTCATCATTAGGGCGCAATATTCCGTATAGACAGGATGCGATGGCATGAGTACCCGATACAAATTGTACTCTAACGGCAGAACTTTCGGCGTTAAAAACCTGTGCAAAAATGTTGTCTAAAACTTCCCTTCCTAAGTCATCATGACCATAACCGCTTACACTAGAAAAATGATGCACTCCCACTCTATTATCTCGAAAAGCTGTCAAAATTTTTTGTAAATGTTGTTTGACTTGTCGATCGATTTGTGCAAAAGTTGGTAATAATTTTTTCTCGGCTTCTTCTATTAATAAATCAACGTTCATTATTGTTACTATACTTAATAAAATTATAATTTGAGTGTTTCAAAAACTTCTATCCCTATTTCCTAGCTTCATCATTATCTTTCATTAACGTTCGATCGAGTTAAGATAATTATTGAGAAAAGAATAAGATAAGATATAATAAAAATTGAAAATCTGAAACATTAAGTAACCTAGAATAAAGTAAATGACAAGAATATTAGTTATTGAAGATGAAAAAGAAATTAGAGAAAATATTATACAAATATTAGAGTTAAATAACCATGAAACTATTTTTGCAGATAATGGACAAAGTGGATTAGACTTAGCAGTCAAAAACCTACCAGATTTAATTGTTTGTGATGTAATGATGCCTTGTATGGATGGTTATGAATTTCTGGAAAACTTGAGAAAACTAGAAGAAACTGTAACAATTCCCTGTATTTTAGTTACAGCCAAAGTAGAAAAAAAAGATTTTCGTCAAGGCATGGGATTAGGTGCAGACGACTACTTAACAAAACCCTTTACTCCCCAAGAATTATTAGAAGCAATTGAGTCACGGTTACAGCGTCATGAAAATATTACAGAACAGTTTAAAAACAAATTAAAAGAAAATGAACAAAATATTACGGAGATTAAACAAGAAATCAAAGAAAAGAAAAAACAATCTAAAGCAAATGAAGATTTAATTGCGATGAAAGATAATATTATTGATAAATTATTGACCAATTTAAGTGATCCTATTAATAATATCAATCTAGCGGTGAAAATGTTAATAGAAGCTGATAGCGAAGAAAAACAGCAATTATATTTGAAAATCCTACAAGATGAGTGTGCTAAAGAAATTGCTTTGTTAAATGAGACTAAAGAATTGCAAAAACTTTTAACGACAGAAACTATTGGAATGTTACAAAAATTTAATCTTTTAAAATAAAAATGTAGCTCACTTGAAATAAAAGATTTAAAGAATATTTAAGCGAAAAAGTCACTCTTGGGGTAAAATATTTCAGGATAAATTTCCGTATCATAAATATATATTTAATATAGTCAAAATAATGGAACAAAAAGGTGTTACGATTTGGTTTACTGGATTAAGTGGTGCTGGTAAAACTACTATTAGTCAACAGGTAGAACAAAAATTAAGAGAACAAGGTTATAAATTAGAAGTATTAGATGGTGACATTGTTCGGACTAATTTAACCAAAGGTTTAGGTTTCAGTAAAGCAGATAGAGACGAAAATATCCGCCGTATCGGTTTTGTAGCTAATCTTTTAACCCGTAACGGGGTAATTGTGATTGTGTCAGCTATTTCCCCTTATCGTGATATTCGAGATGAAGTTAGAGTAAAAATTGGCAATTTTGTTGAAGTTTTTGTCAATGCGCCTTTAAGTGTTTGTGAAGATAGAGACGTAAAAGGGTTATATAAAAAAGCTCGATCAGGTGAAATTAAGATGTTTACAGGCATAAGTGATCCTTATGAGCCTCCCTTAAACCCTGAGATTGAATGTCATACTGATTTGGAAGAGTTAGACGAGAGTGTCAATAAAGTATTAGAAGGTTTAGAAAAACTAGGTTATTTACGTCAAACCGCTAATGTTTAATTAATAGTGAATAGTTGATAGTGAATAGTGGATAGTGGATAATTGATTCCTAAATTCTTAATTCTTTCTTAAGGCAAACCTTATTTACCTTTATGATTACTAGGCGATTTTTCTTAGCGTCTTAGCATCTTTGCGAGAGAAAAATCAGGTTTTGAAATAACAAATAAAGAGGAAATATTGATGGAAAATCTTTATTTTGATTGGTCTAATCCTTGGATAACTGGTGTTATAATTAATACTATTCTCATCATTATTGCCTTGATTTCTCCCAAAAAACTCCTCACTGTCATAGGTTATCTTAATGCTTGGGTGTTGGGGGTGATTGTCTGGGGAAGTTTACAATGGCAAGGTTATGCTGTGGTAATGTTTTATTTTTTAGTAGGCTCTGGTATTACTAAAATTGGCATAAAACAAAAAGAAGCTGAAGGTATTGCAGAAAAACGATCGGGCGTAAGAGGTGCTGAAAATGTGTGGGGAAGTGCCTTAATCGCCACGATTTCTTGTTTAGGCTATGTTTTTCTTTCTCCAGCGTGGCAATCCTTTTGTTTAATTGCCTATGTAGCTAGTTTCGCCACGAAGCTATCTGACACTTGTGCTAGTGAAATTGGCAAAGCCTACGGTAAGCGCACTTTTTTGATTACCAATTTTCAACCAGTGGCGAGGGGTACGGAAGGGGCTGTAAGTCTTGAAGGTACATTAGCAGGTATAATAGCGAGTATTGTTATCTCTGTGTTGGCATGGCAAATAAATTTAATTGATTTTATGGGAGTTATTATCTGTATAATTTCTGCTTTTATTGCCACTAATTTAGAGAGTGTAATTGGGGCGACTTTACAAACTAAATTTGAATGGTTAACCAACGAATTTGTTAATATTTTAAATACTTTAATCGGGGCATCGATCGCAATTTTTATTACTTATATTTATCTATTAAATTTTATTTAAAAAACATCACTATTAACCATGAAAAAAATTTTAGTCGTTTTAACTAGCGTTGCCAAGTATCCTAACTTAAATAGAGCTACTGGATTATGGTTATCAGAAGCGGTACATTTTGTTAAACAAGTAGAATCCGCAGGATATGATGTGGACTATGTTAGTCCTCTTGGTGGTTACGTTTCGATCGATCCCCACAGTTTAGCCGCCGCCGATTCTGTGGATTGGGAATGGTATCAAAACAAAGAATTTATGAATCGTTTAGGGAATACTTTAACACCAGAGGAAATTAACCCTGATGACTATATTGCCATTTATTATGCAGGAGGGCATGGAGTGATTTGGGATTTTCCTGATAACGAAGCCTTGCAATCTATCAGTCGTCAAATTTATGAAAACGGAGGTTACATTACATCGGTTTGTCATGGTGCAGTAGGGTTACTCAATATTCAATTATCCGATGGAAATTTACTCATCAAAGAGAAAAAAGTAACAGGATTTTCTAACGAAGAAGAAAAACAAATAGAATTAGATAAAATCGTACCGTATTTAACCGAAACAGAGTTAATAAATAGAGGAGCAATTTATGAAAAAGCAGTTAAACCTTGGGAGGTTTTTGCCATAGAAGATGATAGAATTATTACAGGGCAAAATCCCGCATCTAGCGCCAAAGTAGCAGATTTATTAATTGCTTCATTACAAAATAAATAGAGTCTGTTGAAAAAGCATTTTGATGAAGGGAGGCAAAAAGCAAAAGGCAACAGGCAATAGTTTTTACATTATCATCTCTCCATGTAAAGTTTACCGTAGGGGTGGAACATTGTTCAACCCTGCCCTTCTCTCATATTTTTAACCTCTTCCTTTATGTTAAATTTTCAATGCTTCTTCCTCTCTTACACGTCTATTTTTTATCTCTCGCAAAGTCGCAAAGTCGCAAAGAAGAATGCAAAGGTGTCTTTTAAATGGTATAAATAAAGAGGGTATGTATAAAACAGAGAATATGATCTGTAAAATTTTATTAATCAAATAACATCTCTATATTTAAAAACTATAATAAATTTTTGTAACTATAAAATGAATGATTTATTAACTTTAAAAGATAAATTTAGTCAAACTTCTGATAAAAATAGGATACCTTTAATTAGTGAATTAATTAATCAAGGAGAGGAAGGTTATCAAATTTTAAGAGATTTTTTACTTAGTAATAAAGAGCAAGTAAATCCCGTTATGGGAAAAATATATCAATTACTAAAAAATAATAATAATGCTGAAAATAAGAAGTTTTTAAATCTTTATTTTCCTAAAGGAATTGTTAAATTACTATCCGATAAAAATATTGATTATAGCGAACTTCAAAGATTATTAATTGAGCAAAAATATCAAGAAGCAGATGTTTTAACACGGGTTAAGTTATGTGAGTTAGCAGGAGAAACTGCTATTAAAAGAAAATGGGTTTATTTTACTGAAGTAGAGAAATTTCCTGCTACAGATTTAACCACGATCGATCTACTTTGGCAAGTATATTCTGAGGGAAAATTTGGTTATAAAATACAGCGTCAAATATGGTTATCTTTAGGGAAAGACTATAATCAATTATGGACAAAATTACAGTGGAAATCTGGTAATAAATGGACAAAATACCCTCAAGAATTTATTTGGGATTTAAGTGCACCTAATGGACATTTACCCTTATCAAATCAGCTACGAGGAGTAAGGGTTATGGATGCTTTATTATCTCATCCTGTATGGAATAATTAAGAATTAAGAATTAAGAATTAAGAATTAAGAATTAAGAATTAAGAATTAAGAATTGCACAAAAAATCTTTTTTAATTCCCCTCACCCCTATCTTTTCATTTTCCATCAACATCCAATTAATTATTATCATGGCTATTAATATTTCTCTTAATGAAAATCATATTAATAATTTAGATTTATCTCCCGTAAAAACAGTTATTGAAGACGTAGAAAAACGTCAAGAAATTTTGACTTTAGAACAACAATTAGTATTTAATATTGATTATCCTAGGGAAGAAAATGATCCTCGTGAGTTATCAGAAATTCCAGAGATAAGACTCTGGTTTATTGCCTTAGATAGTGTTTATCCTTGGTTGCCTTTTGCCTTAAATTGGCGAGAAGGAGAATTAGCCCGATATACTGCAATGCTTGTACCTCACCAGTTTAACCGCACGGAGGGAATACAGTATAATCAAGAGGCTTTAGATATTTTTGTCATGGCAAAAACCTTTATTCTCCACCGTTGGCTAAAGCAAAATAATATTACGGGAAATTCTCGTTTAAAAGCGATGGCACAAATTTTTGGCTACGATTTAGACGATCGATTTTTTGCCTTGCTCAATTAAAATATATAAAAAGTTTTCTAGTTTTATTAACGTATTAATTACTTGCTTTTTAGCTTCCTCATAAGTCATTTCTTCAAAAGTTAGCAGATTTAAAGGTTGAATTTTTAACCATCTATTAACTAATTCCTGAAGATTTGTTTCTTTTTCCCATAGACACAAAAGACAAGCCGTCATGTTGCTTTCTAATTCAATATTTCCTCTTGCGGTTAAGGTAATATATTTACTGATAATAAATGATTGTTGCTGTTCGATCGATCGTAATAAATCCTGTTTAATTTTATCGGTTTTAAGTTGAGGATGAACATAAATTATGGCATTATCCCAATCATTATCATTCCATGCAGAAACAGGAGTTAAAGAAGGTAAAGAAGTTTGATTATTGACACACCAAAAATCGATTAAACGATGAATAGGATTTAACAAATCATATAAATTTAACTCCTCCTCTTGAGATATATTTTCTAAGCCCATTTCCCAATATTCGGGCAATTCTTCAAACAAATCTTGAATATTCCAACTACGCCAATCCGTCATACTTAAAAATTTTAAATTAGCATTATTTAACATAGCAAAAACATCGGGAATGGTAAAACCTTTATCACTTTCTAACAAATAATTCATCAAGATACTGCTTTTTTGTTTTTCGGGAGAAAACTGAGTAAAGATGTTATTCCATTGAGCTTTTATTCCTATATTATTTTTTAATTTAGTAAAAGTATCCTTAACTATTTCTACCTCTAAATCATCGGGACTTTCTTCCATTAAACCTAAAGTACGAAACAATTTTTGAATAGTAAAAATACTAAATCTTTGATAATAATTATGAAAATTAGTACGAAGAATACCTCTTTCTTTTAATACTGATTGTAAAATTTTTAATCCTTTTTCTGGCTCAGGTAATAAGTAAATAACTTCATCGCAATTAATATAATCAAATTGATAATTTAAACTTGGTAAATCTTCTAAATTTAGAGCGTAAAATTCACCATTTGTTAACCCATGATACTCAAATCTTGCCTGTGCAATTTCTACGGATTTGGGGGATAAATCAACCCCAATAATTTTGGCATTGGGATTGGCGTAAGCTAAAACTAAAGACTTCCAACCACTACCACAACCAGCATCTAAAATAATTGTATTTTTTAAATCAATGATTTCTTGAAATGCTAAATAATAAGAAGTCCTTAAATCATGCACAAATAAAGCATTATAATCATCATCAGCAGTTTTTTCGATCGGTATATTAGGATAGGGCAAATTTTCATATTGCCCTTTAATTTTTGATAAAATTTCTTTCTCAGTCATAATCTATATAATAATCAATAACAATTTAATTATATTTTAATTTGGCTCTCTTACTTTGAGTATGATAAATTTTTGATGAAGATAGGGAATAGCGGATTTGGGAAAAGAGTTTGATTTCTAATACAAGGGGTTTAAACGCCTAAAGTAATAAATTTTGAAATATTATTATGAATAGCACAAAAACAATTTTAATCAATTTAATCATCGGATTTTGGCTAATTTTTATAGCGGTATTTTCTATTCAAAATATACAGTTAATTAGTCTCAAATTTTTCTTGTTTGAATCCATAAAAATATCCGTGGGGTTTTTATTAACTTTATCTCTCGCAGGAGGATTCATATTTGGTGGGTTAATACCAGTGTTATTTTCTAATAAAACATCGAGTAAATCAAGTAAAAAGTATCCGAAAAAAAACATTAAAAATAGTAAAAATAATGAATTTCAAAGAGATTGGGAAGAGGAAAAAGATCCTCTTTTTGATTGGGAATAATAGTTTTTTTGCAGTCTATTTAACAAGCTACTAATAATTCTCGATCGAGCTTTAAGTATTCTTCCAACTGTGCTTCGATTTGTTCCTTAACGATTTGACGGTATTCGAGGAAATGTTCATTATGGGCGCACATAGTTAGATAATGTTCCCACACTGCGGGATTATGTTTGATGATACTAAACAGATGATGCCAGAATTTGCCACGGGTATCCCGTTTAATGCCTTGTCGCCAAATGACGATGGCTAAAGCCTTCAAATCGACAAAACTAGGTAATTTAGGAGCAGGTTTAGCCGTAGGTTTACCCAATTTGAGAAAACAACGATAAACTCGATCGAGATAGACATGAGGATCGTATAATTGCCAGAAAGTCTCAATATATTCCTTAGCAATATCCTCCACACTGCGAGTAGGAATAAAATTAATTAAGGTAGTTTGATTAATGTCTTGACGAGTATTTTCTAAAAGTCGCCCTTCCTTTTCCAAACGATACCATAAAGCCGTATTGGGCAAAGCCTGAAGCATTCCAAACATCGCCGTAGGAATTGCCGATTGTTCGACAAAATTGATAATACGAGTAGCCGCATCCTTTTTCTCCCCGTCAAAACCAATGATAAAACCTGCCATCGGGCGCAACCCTGTACGAATGATTTTATCCACCGCATCCACTAACGAACTACGGGTATTTTGAAACTTCTTAGTAAGCTGTAAGCTATCTTCATCGGGGGTTTCAATGCCAAGGAATACCGCATCAAAATAACAATCCACCATTAACTGCATTAACTCCTCATCGTCAGCTAAATCCACTGAGGCTTCAGTATTAAAATGGAAAGGATATTGATGGTTTTCCTGCCAAATTTTTAATTCCTTCAACAATAATTTAACGTTGCGTTTATTGCCGATAAAGTTATCATCCACCATAAACACCGCCCTTCTCCAACCCAATTCATACAAATAATCTAACTCTTTTAAAAGTTGTTCAGGGGTTTTTGTTCTTGGTTTTCGCCCATAGAGTACAATAATATCGCAAAATTCGCACTGAAAAGGACATCCCCTCGAAAACTGTACCGACATGGAATCATAGGCATCTAACTCTAATAAGTCATAACGAGGGATAGGGGTAGTAGTAACGGCAGGTTTTTCTGTGGTACGAAATACTCCCTGAGTTTCGCCTTTTTCTACGGCTTCCACAAACATCGGTAGGGTGATTTCCCCTTCATCCAATACTAAGAAATTCACTCCACTTTCTTGCAATTCATGAGGTACAGAAGTAGCGTAAGGACCACCTACGGCAACGGATTTGCCTCGTCTTTTAGCTTCTTTTATCTGTTCAATTAAGTCATATTTTTGCACAATCATAGCGGAAAAAATCACTATATCTGCCCATTGCCATTCTTCTTCGGTGACGGCACGAATATTTCGATCGACCAACTTAAAATCCCATTCTTGGGGTAAAATCGAAGCGACAGTAATTAACCCTAAAGGTGGCAATAATACTTTTCGATCGACCAACTCAAGGATTTTATCATAAGACCAGAAAGTAGGGGGGAAAATGGGATAAATTAATAAAGCGCGCATATAAAAAGTGATGACATCACAAAAGTTTAATTATTATCCTCAACTGTAACTGATAATTTTGAATTTTTCATGTGGTAATCAATAAACTTATGTAAAAAAATTTTATTTACTGTAGGGGTTGAATAATATTCAACCCACCCAACATTTCAAACAAATGAAGTGTGACATCTCCCACACTGACCTAACGGTACAGATGTTGGCTTCTTAACTTCGCAATTAAGAGTTTCTGCTTCACAGGACGGCACTAGCCTTACAGACAAGTCCACAAGACCCCGTAACCGCTACCCTCCACAGACCGATACCGACTGCCCATCGGCTTTAATGCTTTAACCGTATCCACCGCTATGCACTGTTCACCAGTTTTTTGCCGTACGTTTGTGTCATCGGTTGAGGTGGTTAACCTATAGTTATTTTATCACGTCACTGGCGATTCATCCCACACTTGTTTTAATTATTTTTTTTACTCGAAAACAAAGTGTGGGGCTTCTCGCCGTTTAAGCTAA
>NZ_JBLZFY010000029.1:0-43121 GCF_050753365.1 Geminocystis sp. CENA526 | reverse complement strand
AAAAATGCAATTGTTATAAATTAACAGTTTGAATTTAACCTAATACCTGATACCTGATACCTATTAAAATTTTACCCATGAGTGCGTAACGTCAGTTATTAATTTATTAATTAATGATCTTTCTTAAATTATGACAAAAATCAGGAGAGAAAAATTTGATTTGTAGTTGTTGCCATTGTTGCCATTTATTTACTTTATCCTCTACAATTAAATTATGTAAATTATTAAGTTTCTTTAACCATTTATTACCTATTACTTCTGTTAAATGATCTTGTAAACAAAGATTATCTTGAATTTCTCCTAAAATTTCCTGTACTTGCACAATAAAGCCTAAATATTCTTGATATTCTTCGGGATAAAATTCTGTAAATAATTCTAGTTGATAACGAGTTTTTTTTGCTTCTTTTCTTAGTTTATGTAAACTTTCTCCTTGCTGATTAATTAATAAATTAATCTTTTTTTCTGATAAGTTTTCTTGAATTTGTATAACTCCATTTTCATCAATATTTGTACCAACTAACCATCCTGATTGTAAAAAAAATCGACTTATTTGAGGTAATAATAAATCTGGTAAAACATTCTTGATATTTTGCAGTGCGATCGAACTAAATCGAGGATTATCTAACCAAGACAATAAATCTTCTTTGAGATGTTGATATTTTTTGCTAGTTAAAATAGTTATTAAATTGTTCGTATTAGAGTCTAAATTTGATTCACTCATTTTATGAATAATTTTACCAACTAAAACACTTTCTTCCTCTAAAGATTTATGATGAAATTTGTTTTCTAAATTAATTTTAAGAATGTCTAAATCTCTTTGTTTGCCCAAAATTCGGGCAAGATAACTTATTTTTTTATCCGTAATACTTGATGGTATAATAATTACGATCGAAAAAACACTTAAAACACTTCTTAGTCTGCGCATCCCGACTCGAATTTGATGTAAATTTTCGGGATCATTTTCTGTTAAGATTTTTTCTTCATACTTAACAATTTTTTTAGTCTGTTTAGCTATGGCATTAAAAGCAAAATCAGCTAAAGTAACAGGATTATCTTTAATCTTGAAATTATACATAAGTTTGATTCAGTTCCATAAAGATTCATCTTTTTATTCCATTGTAACGTCAGTTCAAGATAAAATTCGGACTAAATGATTTTTTATTTATTACCTATTACCTATTACCCATTACCTATTACCTATTACCTATTACCTATTACTTTTTTAAATCAGTAAAATTATAGTGTATCCTAGTTTATCGATTACCAATAAAGCATAAAGCATTAGGATTATTAGGGCAGAATTGTCGAGAAACAGGATTATTATGAATATATAATTTCCTCAAACTTTCTAATTCCCATAATGGTTCAATATTGGCATCAGTGATACTATTACTGTTAATAGATAATTCTTCTAAATTTTTTAAAGCAATTAACGGACTTAAATTAGAGATTTCATTTTTGTCTAAATATAACTCTTTTAAATTGGTTAATTTACTCAGAGGAGTTAAATCAGAAATTTTATTTTCTTTAGCATATAATTCTTCTAAATTACTTAAATTTTCTAAGGGTTTTAAGTCACTAATATTATTTTGATTGATATAGAGAGTTTTGAGTTTAGTTAAATTTTCTAAAGGTTTTATATCCTCGATTTTATTATCACTAATATACAGTTTTTCTAAATTAGTTAAAGACTCAAGGGGAGTTATATCCGATATTTGATTATGCCCTAAAATCAATTTTTTAAGATTAGTCATGGGTTTTAAAGCACTAATATCAATAATTTCGTTATCGTATAAAGTTAACTCCGAGAGATTGACAAAACTATTAAAAGGGCGTAAATCAGTAATTCCTTGACTGCTAATATTAATGCTAAATACCTTCGGTGCAATTTCTGCGACTTGTTGACAATTTTCGACTCTCAAGGCTTTGACAATGGCGTTAATCGTTTTTTGGGTTGCGGAAGGCACGGATTCTTCTTGGCTACACCAATCACTAAAATTATTGATAGTGACGGTATTTTGGGCAAGGGTTTTATGTTGAATAAAAGTAGTTGCTAATATTCCTATCATTAAACTAGATTTAAAAAGAGACATTGTGTTCACTCCCACTATAAAATCTTTACTATCATACCTTGAGTTCAATAGAGATAGACTATATTTAGTAAAACAAGGGTTGAAGTGCTATACGGGTTGAATATTATTCAAACCCTACAAACTAATAAGAATGTCTAACATAAAAATTATACTTTAGACTAACGTTATAAGTAGTGTTTTTTAGCCAAAATTTATCGTTTAGATACACTACTGGTAGTGTAATTTTTCATTTAGTCTAAAGTACAGTAAAAAATGATGAATATGATAGGGAAACTAGAAGACTAGGAAAAAATTTTAATTCTTAATTCTGCATTCTTAATTCTTAATTCTTAATTCTTAATTCTTAATTCTTTAATTCTGCATTCATGTTCACTATTTCTTGGAAAAACGCTAAGATGAATGTTAAGTTTTATAAAGATAGAGGTTAAATAAATGTTAGAACTATATCAATTTGAATTATGCCCTTTTTGTGAAAAAGTTAGGTTAATTCTTGATTACAAGGGATTGGAGTATAAAAAAATTGAAGTTACTCCGGGTATTGGACAAATTGAAGTATTTAAAGTATCAGGACAAAAACAAGTTCCTGTGTTAAAAGATGGTGATACATTTATTGCAGATTCCACAGAAATCGCTTTATATTTAGATAGTAAATACCCCGAAAAACCCTTAATTCCTGCCGAGGGCGTGGCTAGGGCGCAGTGTTTATTGATGGAAGAATGGGCTGATGATTCTTTGGCGTTGAAGGCGCGTAAGGCTTTTATGGGTGCTTTAAATCATTATCCTAGTTTCCGTACTTCTTTTCTACCGAAAAATACTCCTGATATTTTGAAAACTTTTGTCAGCGCTTTTCCTTCGGAAATTTTTAATGCTATCGGTATGGGACTTACTTTTGGTACTGATGTACTTAAAATAGGGGAAAAAGGTTTAAAAAAGGATTTAGAGTCTTTAACTTTAATTCTGCAAAATCAACCTTATTTAATTGGTGATAAAATCACTTTAGCTGATTTAACGGTTTCTGCTTTGACGACTATTGTTAAGTTTCCTCCCGTTGCTTATTTTGATTTACCTATTGATTTGGAGGGTAAAGGCATCCCCGGTGTGGGTGATAGTGGTGTTTATGATGTCTTTTTTACATGGCGCGATCGAATTTATGCTGATTATCGTCAACCTGTGGACAAGTCTAATAGTAATAATTTTAACTCCGATGGGGGCAATCAACCCACTTCGATCGAAATAGAATAACGAATTAACAATTAATAATTAACAATTAACAATTAACAATTAACAATTAACAATTAACAATTAATAATTATTCACTATTCACCATCCATTACTTGAGCAAATATTAAATTAATCAGGAATACTGGGGATTATTTTCTTAAAGACTTTAGCATAGAAAGGAGAAAAGATAAATGAAATCATTATAAATATAAGAGGTTATAATCGTATGTTAGAAAAGAAACAAGATTTAATTAGTTTGCAACGTCAAGTAACCAAGCTATATCATACGGTAAAAAAATTAGGGGAATATATCGGGTGGGATGAAATTAATCATCTTTTGTCAGAGGATTCTAATGTTATCTCTAATTATCATCAAGAGAAAAAAAGTCATGGCAATTTAACCTTAATTCGCCCTTCTTGTGATCATAAACCGACAAATAACTTTGATTCTGATGAAGATATTTTAATCGATGATGGTTCTATTTATGCAGATTTGTCTTCCCATTCTCCTATTGATAGTAATATTTCCTGTGAAGAACAAGTATATCGTTTAACTGCCCAGTTAACTGCTGCCTATCATCGCATTGCTTCTTTAGAAGATCAATTGTTCGCTATTCGTAACACTGTAGAAACGAGAAATAATGGCTTCTATCATGCTCAATAATTCTTCTTTAGTGATACCTAATAAATGAGATGCCATAGCGCTTCCTCCAGCGCCTACTCCTTCTTTAACGAATCCTTGTTCAAATACTTGTAAACTAGGATAACGAGAAAGGCTAAAATTCAAATCCGTGGCGCATAGGGGAATATTTCCAATAATTTTACTTAATCCTATGGTATCTCCTGTGGTATCTTCTGCCACCCAACGGGTAGTGCCAATAATAATATTGTCGAGGTTAGCTTTATAATCATATTGTTGATTGAGGGCTTGAATGAGGGCAAAAACTGCTAACATTTGTGTACCTCCTGCTAACATTACCCCTGTTTGTTTACTCGCCGAAATAGCCATAGATGCGACTACTATTTGCATAGGATCACCAATGGCAGATATAATTTCTAAAGCATCAGATTCGATCGAAAGGT
The DNA here is from genome assembly GCF_050753365.1 of Geminocystis sp. CENA526. Taxonomy (NCBI): domain Bacteria; kingdom Bacillati; phylum Cyanobacteriota; class Cyanophyceae; order Chroococcales; family Geminocystaceae; genus Geminocystis; species Geminocystis sp. CENA526. The sequence continues at coordinate 38,724 of NZ_JBLZFY010000029.1, read as the reverse complement.
TCGCATTAGCTAAACCCTGTTGTACAATCTCCCATTTTTGTTGATGATTGCAGATAGGATGACTACTGTTTACTTTGCCATCAGCTTGTTTTCCTAAAGCAGTAAGTAAGGCTAAAGCTGTGGTTGTGCCTCCGACTACGCATTCGCTTAGAATAACATAGTTCGATCGTTCACTTTTCGATCGAGCTTTTTGTGCCAACAATTCTCCCCAATGTAAACCTTGTTGATGTAAATGTTTAACCGTAGATAAAGGTAAGGCTTTCCCCGTAGAAACACAATCAGCAGGTTTTCCACCTAAATCAATAACAGACACCGAAGGTTGCTGTAATAAACCACTATTGAAAACATAGACAGGTAAATTAAACCTTTCAATAACGGCACGACTGATAAAAGTAGGAGAAACCCCTACCGCAAGAGGAGGTAAAGGAAAAACAGCATTACTATTAACCCCATTAACTAAAAATTCTGCATCAGCTAAAGCAGTATAACGCCGAGACTCAGGAGTTTTTCCCGCCGTAGAAATTCCCTCCAATAAAGCAGTGTTAGTGAATCCTAAAGTGCAAGTGAAGATAGGCAAACAACCCGAATATTTCTCTAACCATTGCCTCCCCTTGTCAATTTCTGTATAAATTTTAATATCACTGTCTTTAAAATAGATCATTATATATAAATTAATCGCTTTAGCTGATTTTAACTATTAGCTTTGCCAGTTTATTGCAAAGCGAGTTATTTTAACTTTATCATCTTGCTAGGAGATTAATGAGTCCAAACCATTATCCCAACGTGTAATAAATCGAGCAGCGTTGCGAGGCACGAAGCAATCTGACGTCTAATAGATACAATTCAATAAATTGAACTAAATTTCCAAAAAAAAATATCATAGTTTTTCATAATAACGGACGGCTATACTAATTAAAATTTAAAATGTTTAATTTTTTCTTCAATTTTATCAATTTGTTGCAATAAATCAAATTTTTTAGAACTAGAATAGGTTGTCTTTAATTCTTCCATTAAAACTTTTCTTTTTTGTTGTAAATTATCTAAAGTATTGCCTGATTTTTTCTGACTTTCTAAAGCAGGTTGAATAACTTTTTTTAATTGCTTTAATTCATGTTCTATTTCAATATTAGCCCATTGGTATTGCCAACTTAACTCAGGTGATGTTAGTTCCATTATGGCTTGATTATACAATTCTTGTTCAACTATTTTTTCTTCTACTCTGAAGTAAATTTCTGCAAAAGACTCTTTCGGAGAATCATCATTTAAGATTTTAGTAATGCCATAAATTCCTAAGCCTAAAATCCCCCCTGATAACGCCATTGTACCTAATCCGATACCAAAAGCAGTACCCCCAATACCTAATCCAACTCCTCCAATAGAATTATATACGGTTGCCCCACCTAAAACTCCTAAAGTTGTCGCTACATAAGCATCCTTACCTCCCTGTAAACCGCCATATAATGCCGAACCTGCGATCGAACCTACTACTGCCATAGTGCCTAAACCTAAGCCAACACCTCCAAAACCTCCCACTAAACCAATACCACCAATAGTAGAATAGGTGTAAGCTCCAGCTAAAGCTCCTCCTAGGGGAAATAATACGTTTGTTTGTGTCATAATAAAGAATTAAGAATTAAGAATTAAGAATTAAGAATTAAGAATTAAAAATTACAGCCTAATCTATTGAGTATTTTAAGCAAAAACTACAGTACGATTTCCATAAACTAAAACTCGATGTTGTAAGTGTAATCTTACCCCTCTAGCTAAAACAATTTTTTCTAAATCTTTGCCTTTTCTAATTAAATCTTCTACGGTATCTCGATGACTAATTTTAACCACATCCTGCTCAATAATTGGTCCTGCATCTAAATCTTGAGTTACATAATGGGCGGTTGCCCCGATAATTTTAACCCCTCGACTGTAGGCTTGATGATAAGGTTTTGCACCAATAAAAGCTGGTAAAAAAGAGTGATGAATATTAATTACATTCGGAAATTCTTTAATAAAATCAGAGCTTAAAACCTGCATATATTTTGCCAAAATAACTAAATCTATATCAGCTTTTTTTAACAATTCTAACTGTTTTAATTCTTGTTCTTTTTTGTTATCTTTATTAATAGGTAAATAGTGATATTCTATGGCAAATTGTTCAGCAATTTTCGCTAATTTTTCGTGGTTACTAATAATTAAACCGACTTTAACTTTTAATTCTTTCGCCTGAATACGCCATAATAAATCATATAAACAATGATCTTGTTGACTTACCCAGATTGCTACCTTCGGTATAGTGTCAGAAAAATGTAGTTGCCAACTTGCTTGTAAGGGTTGTGCGATCGAACTAAAAGCCGCACCTATTAACTCTCTTGGTAAATTAAAACCTTGTAATTGCCATTCAATACGAGACAGAAATAAACCTGCTTCCATGTCTGTATGATGATCAGCATGAATGATATTACCGCCATTAGAATAGATAAAATTAGCGATTTTTGCGACTAAACCTTGTTGATCAGGACAAGATACCAGTAAAGTAGCAGTATCTAAACTCATAATTAGTGAATAATGGACAAGTGGATAGATGGAGGAAGGAGAGGGGGAAGAGAGGGAAGAGGGGGAAAACAACAAATGATGATTATTTTCTGGTGAGGGAGGGCTTAATATATTAAGCCCCTAGTTACTCATTATTCATTTTAAAGTTGGCTAGAATCAAGACTTTGCGCTTCTTCGGTGGTAGTGGGTAGATGTAAACCGCATTCTTGTTTTACCCCATGAAAGCGAGTGTCTCTTTCATTATCATCATCGGCAGTTAGTGGGCGACTGGAATGCCAATCCCCTACGGATACATAACCTCGATCGAAATAGGGATGATAGGGTAAGTTATATTTAGTCAAATATTCATAAATATCTTTGGAAGTCCATCTAAGTATAGGTAAAATCTTATACTGTTGCCCTTGTCTATTGACAAAATTCAATTGTTGTCTATAGTCGGTTTGATTTTGTCTTAAACCTGCTAACCATGCCTTCGCATTTAACTCTTTTAATGCCCTTTGCATGGGTTCAACTTTCCTAATTCGATCGTACAGATTTAAAGATTCAATATCTTTGTTTTGCCAAATCTTACCATGAATCGCCTCCATTCTCGCAGGAGACAAATCCGATTGATAGACTTTGAGATTAAGATTCAGCCTTTGAGTTAACTCCTCCGCAAAAAGATAAGTTTCCTTCGGTAAATATCCCGTATCAATCCAAATCACTGGAATATTAGGAATAACTAAGGTGACTAAATGCAACATCACCGCCGCTTGAATGCCAAAACTGGTACTTATCACTAAATTATGGCTAAATTCTTGATCCGCCCATGCTATAATGTCTTGAGCATTAGCTACTGCAAGGTTATCATTAATCGCCTTAAGATCGAGATGACGATGAGAAATGGGATACACAGACTTAACAGACGAATTTTCTTGAGATGATGTTAACTTAGTTTCTAGCACTTCGATGGACTTTCCAGATAGAGGTTAAAATTAATTTTCAGACACAGACAATATTATACTAACTTAATGAGTCTATGATAGTTAATTCTACCTGTCCACCTGTCCACCTGTCCACCTGTCTCTTTTTCCCCTATCACGAATGTTGGGCTTGATAATAGTCTCTCGTGCCTTTAGCCGACATGGCTTCATTTAAGCGGTTTAAGGCATGAATATAACCTGCTGTGCGAGGAGAAACCCCCATTTTTTGAGCAATATCCCACATTGCTTCAGCTTCCTCAATCATTCTGACTTTTAACCTTTCTTGCACTTCCGTTAAACTCCAATATAAGCCGTTGCGGTTTTGTACCCACTCAAAATAACTAACGGTTACACCTCCTGCATTGACTAAAATATCAGGAAAAACAGAAATACCCTTAGACTCTAAAATTTTATCTGCTGAAGAAGTAATAGGACCATTTGCAACTTCAAATATATACTTAGCTTTGATTTTATCAGCGTTATCTTCGGTAATTTGTTTTTCTAACGCCGCAGGAATTAAAACATCCACATCAAGGGTTAATAGTTGCTCATTGGTGATGACTTCATGTTCTACAATATTGCAAACGCTATCTTTACAATAAACTCCTGTTACGGTGGGATGATTTTTTTTATATTGACGAATACTAGGAATATCTAAGCCTTGACTGGAATAAATGCCCCCTTGGGAGTCACTCACGGCAACAACTTTATAACCTGCTTTTGCTAACAATTCGGCGACTTCCGCCCCCGCATTACCGAATCCTTGCACTGCGATCGAAGTTTTTTCAGGAATTTGGTTATACTTAGCTAGGATGGTATTAATGACATAATAAGCACCTGTAGCGGTTGCGGTATCCCTTCCCTTGCTACCTCCCATAGTTTGAGGTTTTCCCGTGACAACCCCCGGAGAAATGCGACGGCGAATGATACTATATTGATCCATCATCCACCCCATGATCATCTCATTAGTATAAACATCGGGGGCTAATATGTCTATATCCGGTCCGATAAAATCGGCGATGGCTTCGATGTAACCCCGACTCAATCTTTCTAATTCTGCTTTGGATAATTCTTTGGGATTGACGGTAATACCACCTTTCGCACCGCCAAAGGGCAAATTCAACAAGGCACATTTAAACGTCATCCAAAACGCTAGGGATTGTACCTCATCCAAACATACAGATGGATGATAACGTACTCCGCCCTTACCCGGTCCTCTGGTATCATCGTAGCGCACCCGATAGCCTTGAAAAATTTTTAATGAACCGTCATCCATACGCACGGGAATCGACACGCTAATACTAGCTTTAGGATATTTTAGCCTTGAAAAAGCATCCTCGGAAATCGAGACATATTTTAATGCTTCTTCTAATCTGACATTGGCATCGGCTAATAGAGACATGGACATAATTTTAAGCTCCTTATAATCCTATCTCTATTTAATCATGTTTCGGGTTCGATCGAGCCTAACTCAGTTACGGTAAAATTCTCTGGTTTAGGTATTGGGGTATTGGGCATTCTTCATTCTTCATTCTTCATTCATTAGTGTTTTTTGAATGCTAAGGTGACGTTATGCCCACCAAAACCGAAGGAGTTAGATAAGGCAACTTCTACTTTTACCTCACGGCTTTCATTAGCTACATAGTCCAAATCGCATTCGGGATCGGGATTTTGTAAGTTAATTGTAGGGGGTACTCGATCGTGATAAATCGCTAATACCGTAGCCACTGCTTCAATACCTCCAGAACCACCTAGAAGGTGACCTGTCATGGATTTAGTCGAACTAACGACAATTTTGTGGGCGTTGTCTCCTAAAGCCCGTTTAATGGCTTTTGTCTCTGTAGTATCATTTGCAGAAGTACTTGTACCATGAGCGTTGACGTAGCTAATTTGATCCGGGGTTAAGTTAGCGTCTTTTAAGGCTAATTCGATCGCCTTTGTCGCCCCTGAGCCTTCGGGTACGGGAGATGTCATGTGGTAAGCATCGCAAGTCATACCATAACCCACCATCTCAGCGTAAATTCTTGCACCCCGTGCGATCGCGCTTTCTCTTTCTTCTAAGATAAGGATACCAGCACCTTCACCCATCACAAAGCCATCTCGATCGACATCAAAAGGACGACTAGCAGTCTCTGGGCTATCATTACGAGTGGATAAAGCCTTAGCTGAAGCAAAACCTGCCATAGCCAAAGGAGTAATAGCCGCTTCTGTGCCACCGCAAATCATGGCTTTAGCATAGCCTCCTTGAATGAGACGAAAAGCATCCCCAATGGCATTAGAACCAGCCGCACAAGCCGTTACAGCACAGGAATTGGGTCCTTTTGCCCCTACATGGATAGCGGTTAAACCAGCCGCCATATTAGAAATCATGGTGGGTACAAGGAAGGGAGTCACTCGTCCGGGTCCTTTTGTAAGTAATACTTCGTTTTGTTCTTCCATTACTTTCAATCCACCTACACCAGTACCAATGACGATACCCACATCATCAGCATTATCATCATTGATGACTAAATTGGCATCTTTGAGAGCGTCTATACTAGCGGCTACGGCAAATTGAGAAAATCGAGCCATACGCTTGGCTTCTTTACGATCCATGTAGGACAATGGATCAAAATCCTTTACTTCCCCTGCAATTTTACAAGCATGATCCTTGGTATCAAAACAAGTTATCATACCAATACCGTTGCGTCCTTCTTTTAATCCTGTCCAATAGGATTCCAAAGTGTTACCGATGGGAGTTATAGCGCCCATTCCTGTAACTACAACTCTTTTTAGTTGTCCATTACTCATAATTTTCTAAAAATAAGTATATATATAAGCTCTTAATAATAGACATAATTAGTGATAGAGAAAGGTGTTAGCTATTCGCTATTTAATTTATTTTGGTAATGCAATATCTTTACCAATAAACTTTATCCCTGAGAAATTATGCCTTTAATCAGTTAATTTAGATAAATTTTTAGGGTTTTTGAAAAACTATTTTCTTTGTTTTTATATCTTCTTTTCTATTCCTTAAGAAAACAGTCTTCATGGGAGGTATGGAAATCAAGAAAAAATAGTTCATTAGTATTTATTTTTTGAAATATTATTCTCTTGTCTTCCATTGTTATCCTTCGATTTTTTATATTTTAAGATTAGGCAACCGCTTGAGTTTTCGCTTCAATATGGCTGACAGCTTCTCCTACGGTGGTGATTTTTTCAGCTTCTTCATCGGAAATTTCGATCTCGAAAGCCTCTTCTAAAGCCATAACTAATTCCACAACATCGAGAGAATCAGCATCTAAATCATTAACAAAATTGGCTTCAGGGGTTACGCTTTCAGCACTAACATCTAATTGTTCAACTACGATTTCCTGTACTTTTTCTAATATTTCTTGGTTCATATTTCTTTTAATATCGATTTTAATTATTAAATCCGTTTGTTATTTTGACTTAAATAGGTAACAAAAATCAAGACGGACTATTTTATCGTTTCTTAGTTTACATTTTTTTGGTCACTATCCATGATCAATTTGAATGAAGAATGAGGAATGAAGAATTAAAGGTGTCGATCGACAAAACACCGTGTAATAAATTACACCTCTAATAGTTTCTCGTTCAATTTATTGAACTCTGAATTTTTGATTAAAAACTATTCACTATTAACTATTCACTATTCACTATCCACTACTTTAAGCTAGGGCGGGAGATTTTTGATCGACTAAACTTTTAATAGATTGTAAGAATTTTTGCTCAATATAAGGCTTGGTAAAATAGGCATTTGCCCCTAAATGGGTGGCTAATTTACGGTGTTTGTCGTTACTACGAGAGGTTAACATCGCTACGGGAATTTTATTTAACTCAGGATAGCGTCTTCTTTGTCCTAAAAACTCAAATCCGTTCATATTGGGCATTTCAATATCACAAATTACTAAACTAACATTAGAACTTTGTTGTAACTGTTCGAGAGCATCTTTACCGTCTTTAGCCTGAATGACTCGATAACCTGCTTTTTCCAAAGATAGTGCAAGGGTTCGTCTCATGGCGGCACTGTCATCAACTACTAACACAGAAGCCACTTGAAAAGCACTCACGGGGGGAGCGGTAAATGATTGACTCTGACTGAGAGCGCCCATACCCTGACGATTAATACGACTAGAGGGATTCATGGCTTCAAGGAAGTTAGCCAATAAAATTGCGGTGTTGATAACGGGGATTAATGTACCATCCCCTAAGATTGTACAACCATAGCTGTAACTAGGGGCAGTTAAGGCATTACCAAAGGGTTTAATAACCAATTCTTGCTCACTAACTAGATTCTCAACTTCGATCGCAAATAATTCTTGCCCTAAACTGATAAGCAATAAGGGATGATTCCAGTCTTTAGGAGTTGGTAAGACTTCTAAGGCTTGGCTGACAATGGGATTTTCGGCGACATAGCAACGATATTCCAATAAGTCACTTAAGGGATAAATCGGTACTACTTTATTTTCATAGTATAGAAATCTTTTGTTACCAGAGGTTTTCAATTCGTGTTCTTCGGGTACAATGATTTCTTGAATATTATCGGAGGGGAGGGCGTAAAAATGACTATTCGCAGATAATACCAATAATTTGTCGATCGTGAGGGTAAGAGGTAATCTTAAGGTAAAGGTAGTGCCAACTCCTGCTTCGGAGTCCACTGATATTGTACCTTTGAGCGATCGAAGTTGAGAACGAACAATATCTAAACCGACACCACGCCCTGAAATTTCTGTGACGGCGGCGGCGGTAGAAAAACCGGGTTCAAAAATCAAATCGAGTAAATTATCTTTAGTTGTCACCGCTAATTGTTCAGGAGTTAACATTTGACGCTCAATGGCTTTTTGTCCAATTTTGTTTAAGTTTAAACCGCCTCCATCGTCTTTGATTTCGATAATGGTTTGGTTGCCTTGATGATAGGCTTTCACTTCGATAACCCCTGTTTCTGGTTTACCTCTTTGTTTGCGCACTTCTGGGGTTTCGATACCGTGATCGAAACCATTACGGATCAAGTGTACTAAGGGATCATATAATTTTTCGAGGGCGGCTTTATCAACTAATACGCTAGTACCGCTTAACTTGAGGTTAACTTTTTTGTTGTATTTTACTGACAAGTCTCGTAGAACACGGGGGAAACGATTTAATACTTCTCCCAAAGGAAGCATTCTCGCCCACATCAACTCATCTCGCATACGATTGAGCATTTGGCGTTGATTTTCCACCGTTTGCCCTGATTGCCCTGCATACAAAGCAATATCATCCACTGCCTCTTCTAATTGAATCATTTGTTCAATTAAGCCTTGGGTGAGATAGTACATATTATCGTAACTATCCATCTCTAAAGAGTCGAAAGCGGAGGTTAAATTAAATTCCCCTTCATCGGGAATGGTAAAGGGTAGGTTAGAATTTTGATTACTTCTGCCATTACTACCTCGGAATTTGTCGGGAGAAGCCACCATTTTATCGGATAAATCCCGTAAATTATTTGCTAGTTGTTGAAAGCGCATAAATCTTTCTAACAATTCTTTGACGGAAGTTTGCAGTTTATCGTTTTGGAGAGATAACCCGTTACGGTTAATGGATAATTCCCCGATAAGGTTATTCATTCTTTCTAAACGCTCTAAGTCCACTCTTACGGTTAAATTAGTTTTAGCAGAATTAGCAGGAGTGGGGGTTTTGATTTCTGGAGTAGTTTTTTCTACTTTTTTAGCTTTGCGATTCTGACTACCCTTAATTTGCTCAGGAGTTTTTAAACCGGGTAACTTTTGGTAAACATCCCCGATCGATCTTACCACTTCATTTAATTCATCAGGAGTGGTGGATTCTTCTCGATTGATTTTACTAAGAATATCTCCTAAACTGGCTTGTTGATCAAAGGTTTTTTCTAGTTCGATCGAATCTTGTAGATTATCCGTCACATTTTCTTCCTTATCGGGTACATCTTCGTTGACAGGCACATCTTGGGGTATTGGAGTAGTTTCTTCATTGCCTTGAACTTCGGGTTTCACCTCATCGGTAAAAACCTCACTCAAGAAGGGGAAAAGGGTATCTGTATCATCTTTTTGTTTCCCTTGATTAAGGGCAGTAATGTCCACATTAGAGAAAACTTCACTCAGAGAGGGTAAAACCGCATCATCCTCGTTTTTGTCTTCCATTTCCTCTAACTGATCAATAACAGACATATCAACATTAGAAAATACTTCACTTAAAGAAGGGAAAACTCCATTATTTTCTTGAGTTTCTCCTTCCCCAATTTCTTCATCAATAACCGACATATCCACATCAGAAAATACCTGACTTAAGGAAGGTAAATCCATATTATCATTATCTTTTTGCTCTGGTACTTCTTCAATTTCTTGATTGATAATAGACATATCCACATTAGAAAAGACTTGACTCAGAGATGGTAAATCAATATTATCGTCTTCTTTTTCTTCTTCCATATCATCAATTACTGACATATCCATATTAGAGAAAACTTCACTCAAAGAGGCAGTATCTTCTTCCTGAGTATTTTGAGGCTCATTTTCTTCCAAAGAAGGCATATCTTCACTAGCGAAAACATCACTTAAAGAGGGAATTGTCACGTTTTTATCCTCTTCTAAAGCCAACTCTGAGGCTTTGGCTAAAAGTTCGATTTCTTCCTCACTAAATTCTGACGCAAAGATTTCCTCTAAGTCAGGGATATTATCATTTTGATCATCATCTTCTATAGCTTGACGAATCGCCTCCATTTGAGCAGTATCGAAACTAACGTTAAAGACATCATCAAGGGAAGGGATATTACTATGAGTTTGTCTATCTTCATCACTGAGGGTAAATAATTCATCGTTGGTGGAAGCAATATCTCCGAAAACATCATTTAAGGCTTGTTGATTAGCGTTATCTTCTTCTGTGTCTAAAACGAATATTTCTTCGTGGTGATCTTCTAAAGGTACATTTGTTTGGGCAAATTGTCTTAATTCTTGGCTTGGTGTGCCTCCAGTAGTTCGATCGCCCCCTAGCACTAAATCCCTTGCATTATCAGCATCTCGAATAATAGTTTCAATGATAGCTAGGGCATGGTGAGGATTTTTTTCAATGGCGGTTAAGCCTAATTTGGCAATTTCTGCAAACCCCGGCAACACTAACATTTCTCCAAAACCTGAGAATACCTCAAGGGTGGCTCGTAATTCTCCTGCTAGGGGTTGTGCTGTGGGATTTTTGATGACATCTTTTAAACGTTGTAATTCTTCTTGAACATCCACTTCAAACATGGATTGTACAATATCCACTCCCAAGTCAGAAGATGAGGGAATGTAATCATCAACTCGATCGAGCGCCGTGCCTAGCTTACCATTAAGTCTTGCCCAAATTTCATTAGCGGTAGCTAAAGTTTCTTGGGGGTTATAACTACCTGTTTCGATTTGTTGAGTTAAGGCATTTTTTAAGCAATCAAAACCATCTAACAATAAACCCTCTAGCTCATCATCTAATTCGATGTTAGGATCATAAAGTACTTTGAAAGCGTCTTCTAATTGGTGTGAAATTGTCTTAATTGCTTCTAAACCAACACTTGCCGAGCCTCCCTTGAGGGAATGAGCCGCCCTCATAATCTCATGAATTTTAGCGGTACTTCGATCGTCCTTGAGAGTTAACAAGCCATTTTCGATCATTTCTAACAATTCTGGTGCTTCTTCCACAAAGAAACTGTAGGATTGATCCGAAGTGTCGATAGCTTCTTCTGTATTTTCTTCTATGACAGGCTGTGAAGTTGCTTCTCCTGCTAAAGCTAATAACTCTGTACTAGGTTCTCCCCCAGACTCTCGATCGCCTTCCATTACTAGATTTTGAGCAATTTCTAAATTACTAATAAAGGCTTGAGTAATTGCTGTAATTTCTGATGGACTATATTCAAGGGCTTTTCGTGCTGTTTCACAAATAGCGACAAAACCGGGTAAAGCCAACATTTCTCCAAAACCAGAAAAGACATCAATCTGCATAGAAACCAAGTCTTGCATCTCGTCTTCGTTACCTTGATTTAAGGCTTCCTGTAAAGTTGCGATACCTTCTACCACATCCACCTCAAAAATCGAAGTAGCAATATCGATACCCAAATCACTGGAGGAAGGCAAAAATTCTTCAGATTTAGCGATTTCTTCGCCGTATTGTGCCTCAAACTCCGCCCAAAGCTCATTAATAGAATCTAACGCCGTTTTTTCATCAAAACTTTGATTTTCCAATCTAGCCACAAGGGGTTGACGCAGTAACTGATACACCTGACGAATGTAGGCTTTCCGCTCATCATCAAGGGGAATATCCTCATTAAATAAGGCTTTCAAACTCTTTTCTACCCTTAAGGCAATATTACCTAAATCTTCTAAACCTGCACTTCTCGCCCCTCCTTTTAAGGAATGGGCTGCCCGTGCCACTTCGTTAACCTCATTAATATCTCTGGTTTCTAGGGCATTTTCTAAACCGTTATCGATAAGGGCAATCAAGTCCACTGCTTCTTCGATATAAAATTCGTAGGCTTGGGCTTGTAACTCTTTTTGTTGTTGAGATACACCATCATCTTCGCTAAATATGTTATCTTCAAAACCATCGGTATTAAAATCTAAATCCTCAAATTCCGAGCTATTTTCTGGTTGATTATAGTCACCAAAATTATCAACTAAATTAGCAAAGTCTAAATTATTTTCTCCTTCGTTATAGTTATTAATATCATCAATTAAATCACTAAATTCTAAGGTATTTTCTTCTTGGTTATCATTAACTAAAGCAGCAAAATCTACAGTATTTTCTTCTTGATTTTCATTAACTAAATCAGCAAAATCTACAGTATTTTCTTCTTGATTTTCGTTAATTAAATCAGTAAAATCTACAGTATTTTCTATCTGTTCAAAATCATTAACTTCATTAACTAAATTTCCAAATTCTGCTATTTTTTCTTCTTCATCAAAGTCCTGAAAACCATCTATTAAATCAACAAATTCGGGTGGATTTTCGTCTTGATTCATTTCGTAATTTTCTGCAACGGAAGCAAAATCGAAATTTTCTGACTCTAAATCATTATTTCCCTCAAAATTTTCATCTTGTTCTCTTATCTCTTCAAAATTATCACTTTCTGTAGAACTGGTGATGTTTTCTTGGTACTCTGTCTCTTCTATTAATTCACTAAAATCAAGGGTTGAATTTTTACTGTCGTTAACATCGGTTAATCCTGCTAATTCTAATAGGGTAGCACAAGGTTGACCTCCTTGATCTCGATCGCCCTCTAGCACTTGTTGTCGGGCTTCTGTTAAGTCATTAATGAGATGGGAGGTGATTTGTTGAATGCGATGGGGATAGTTTTGAATAGCTAAAGATACTGTATCAGCGATAGCTTTTAAACCAGATAAATTAGTCATTTCGCTAAAGCCAACTAACATTTCTAGCTGTAATGTAACCTCATTTTGCAATTCAATAATCGGTAAATTATTCAGGCTTTCTCTTAATTGTTCGATCGATTGTAAAACATCAACTTCAAATAAAGATTCTACTAAATCCACCCCTAAATCAGCAGAAGAAGGGAGATAATCATTAACTTGAATATGTCCTAATTTTTGTCCTAATTTATCCCAAACAATACTTGCATTTTCTTCCCATTCTGGTTGATAACTTCCTGTTTCAATTTGTTCGTTGAGGGCATTTTTTAAACAGTCGAAACCATCTAATAAATAGGTTTCTAATTCATCATCCACTACCACACTTTCATCGAATAAGGCTTTGATATAATCTTCTAATTTGTGGGAAATATTTTTGATACCTTCTAAACCGACACTAGCCGCCCCTCCTTTAATGGAATGTGCCGATCGCATCATATCATTCACTTTTGAGATGTTTTTGTCATTTTTGACACTCAATAATCCGCTTTCGAGGTTATGCAATAAATCTGGTACTTCGGCGATGAAAAATTGATAACTAGGATCGTCTATATTAAAAGTAACTTGATAATTTTCCGCTAACTGTTCAATAACGTTCATTTCGACATGAGCGCTGGTGTCTTCTGCAAGGGTAAGTAAGGCAGAGCAAGGGCTTCCGCCTTCGGTTCGATCGCCCATTAAGACTGCATCCCGACTTTTATCTAAATCTTGAATAAATAATGTGGCAATGGTGACGGCTTTTTGGGGGTGTTTGTCTAAGGCTTGTTGAGTGATGCTTGTAAGTAAAGAAAATCCTGATAAGTTAACAAACTCTGACAATCCCGTTAAAATATCGAGGGATTCTTGTAACTCTTGTACGGGTTCAAAACTTTCGGGAGAGGCGACTAAACCTTTCAAACGGCGGATTTCTTGGGCTACATCCACTTCAAAGATAGATGCAATCATGTCGATACCTAAATCTTCGGAGGAGGGAAGATAGTTTTCTACTTGTTTAAGGGCGTTTCCTAGTTTGGCTTCTAGCCTCTGCCATACCTCATCTGCCCTTGTTTGGGCTTGTTTTCGATCGAAATTCCCCGTTTCTAATTGTTCTCTTAAGGGTATCGCTAAACAATCAAAACCTGCTAAAAATAAATCTTCTAACTCCGTATCAACTACCAAATCCTCATTATACAGGGCTTTCAAATAGTCTTCTAACTTATGGGCAATATTCTTAATGCCTTTTAAACCAACACTAGCCGAGCCACCTTTGATGGAATGTGCCGATCGCATCATACTATGAACCCTAGCAGTGCTTTTATCTTCTCGCAAATTAAGTAAGCCATTTTCTATTTCTTGTAAATATTCAGGTACTTCGTCAACGAACAATTGATATGCAGGATTCAAGGGATTCATAGCAACCATCAGATTTTTTACTCTGGAATAATTTATAGTCTATCTCTTAGTTTAACAATACATTCTACAAAGTCATAAATAATATTTTTCTTTTTTGATATTTTTTTGATATATTTAATTTGCTCCCCATAGTTTTATACAATCATTGATAGCAATTTCAAAACAAATTATCTTTCAGTAAATTCAGATTGCTATTTTTGAAAAAAATAGTATTAGGGATTTCATAGGTATGATTAATCAAGTTTTGACAAAACCCGAAAATATTACAAGGCTTGAGGGAGTCCATTGGCAAACTTATCAGGCTTTATTGTTTGATTTAGGGGAATCTTCTCATCAAAAGCTAACTTTTAATCGGGGGATATTAGAGATTATAACTCCTTTACCCATTTTATCTAAGCAAATCATTCTTAATTTTCTAAGGCGACGAGGTGAAATGGGAGAAAATGCCCTATTGCGTGAGTTTCGTCAAACGTTAGAAAATCAAAGCTAACTTTTGTTTGCTATGACGGGGGAAGGAATATCGACTTTTCTATGATAACTTTCCCTTGAGAATTACGAGGAATCATATCTAATTTATGCCAAATTTTTGGTATTTTATAATAAGTAATTAAAGAGGTTAATTTTAGTTTAATATCCGCTTCTGTAATCTTGTCATTAATTGGTATATAAAAAGCTGTAATTACTTCGCCCCAATAGTCATTTTTTGCACCCTTAATATAAATATCTTTAACTAATCCTGTCGATAATATTGCCGTTTCGATTTCTGAGGGAAAAACATTTTCTCCTCCCGTAATAATTTTTTGACTATTACGCCCTAAAATATGTAAAAAATTTTCATTATCTAAATAACCAACATCATCAGTAATAAAAGTATTAATATCTTCAAAATGGGGATAATATCCTTTGAAAAGAGAATTTCCTTTAATCTGAATTAAATTTGGGTTTTTCCCTTCTATGATAACTTGAGCATGAGGTAAAATTTGCCCATTACTAGGGTTTTCTCTTAATTTGTCAGGTTTTAAAATACTTATTCCCGATGCGGTTTCTGTCATGCCATAGGTTAAAGACAAGGGTAAATTATATTGCTTTGCTAATGCTATTTGTTGAGGATAAATAGACGCACCTCCTACTAAAATTGTTTTAAATTTTTTTAAGTATTCTGGTTTATTAAGCAGAAAAAATTGTAATTGGGTCGGCACTAAAGAGATAAAATAATCATGGTAATTTTCGACTATTTCTAAATTATTTTTGATATTTTGGAAACTATTAATAATTAACTTACCATTACTAATAAAACTCCTGATTATCTGCATTAAACCGCTAACATGATAAAGGGGAAGACAACAATAGGAATTAATGGGAATACTGTCAAAATATTGATTAAAACCCATAGCAGAAGCGGTGAGAGTTTTCCATGTATGAATGGCAAATTTTATCTTTCCAGATGTGCCTCCTGTGGGTATCATTATGGCTTCTAGTTTTGGTAAGGCTTGGGGAGTGAGGGTAAAGTTATAGTTAATTTTGCCAAAAATAAGATCAGGTTTAACTATTTTTTCGATTTGTTGCCATTCTTGTTGTTGCCAATGGGGATTGATTAAAAAAAGACAAGATTTGCTGATAATTCCTGCAAAAAAAGCATTGATAAAATTAATTTCGTCTCTTTCTGCTATAAAAATTATGGGATGTTTTTCCGTTGTTTGATAAGCCTTAATTATAGTTAAATAATGATTAATTTTTGCTTCATTGATGATGGAAATTTTATCGGGATAATATATCCATTGTCTGTTTAATAATTGTTGTAAATTGTGAATCATTAATTTTATTGTAAAGCTCTTAAATAGTCGATCGCAGCTTCTAATTTAGTGTTATAAGATAGGGCAAATTGTTCAAACCAAAAACCTTCATCGGAATAGGGATCTAAATTTTTTAACCATAATTCAGCTTTGCGTATTAGTTGTTTTTCTTGTCTTTGTTTCTCTAATTCTTTTTGTCTAATTTCTTCTAAATTTTCTGTTTTACTGTGCAGTTTAATTTCACTCTGTTTTTTACTAAAACTTTCAGCTATTTCGTCTAATTTTTGCTCTGCTAAATTACTTTTTTGAGCAGGTTTAGATGAGGTTTTATTCTGTTTAAATTGATTCTCTATATCAGCTAATAAATCTGGCGAAGTTTCTTTTTTATTTTGGGGTTTTTGTTGAATAAATTTACTTTCTATTTCTGTTAATAAATCCTCTGATTTACTTTGTTTAGAGTTCGATCGAGCCGTGCTACTTTGTGATCTAACCTTAGTATCTTTAAATTTTGTCTCAATTTCTGCTAATAAATCATCTTTATTAGATGGAGTTTTATTAGTGGATTTTTCACTTTGTAAATTAGATAAAAAAGAATCTATATCATTATTATTCACTTTATTATCACCATGATTTACACTTTGGTTAACAGGGTTCGATCGATGATATTTTTGTTCAATTTGTGTAATAAAATTATCGATATTATCCATAGATTTATCAGACAATAAACAACGAGAGAAATTAAGGACGAAGTTTTGATCGTCCTATAACATTATTTTACACTACTAATAAAACTTATGTTTTTGTACCGATAATTAAGGTAACAAGAGATTGCTTCGTGCCTCGCAATGACAAGACAAAATAGCATTATCTTTTTGTAAATCCTAATTAAGCAACGGCACTTAAAACAGATTCTAAAGACTCCCAACGGAAGTAACGCTCACCGCCTAATTCTAAAACAATTTTAATTCTAGGCTCTTGTTTTGTTAAACTAATTAAATACTCTTTTTCTTCATTAGAAAGAACAAATCCTTCAATAATCCACAATACTAAACCTTTAGAAGAAGGAGGTAAATTTTCTAGTTGTGAAAGGGCAATAGGAGGCACAAAATAAGTTAACCCAACTGCACCTTCTTGCCCAATATTTTTCTTCCCTAAATGGGGAGGGCGCACCCCATGAATACCCATTAAATAAGCACTTAAATCTCCTAATCCCCTAGCAGAAAGATTAAAAGTATGATAACCTGATGTTCTCAATCTTCTTTGATAACGCCCTTCAAAACCCCCCTCAAGAGGTGCATAAACTCCGAGAATACCAGATTTCTCTAAGTCTTTGATAAAACCTTTACCAGTGGTTAATAATGCCATGAATTTTATTGATGATTACTAATAACATTTATGCTAATTTCCTTGATTATAATAGGATTTGTGTTGATTTGATCGGGTTCGATCGATTCGGTGTCATGTAATAATAAGGGGTTTTCTACCTTTTAAGCCTGTCATTAACTTTAAGGCAAAAAGTTTTAAGGGTTGAATATGTCTCATCATTAGTAACCCTAAACGGCGAATAGCAATAATAGGTAAGAGATTACTAGAGAAAAATCTATCTAAAAAGTCAGTAAAGCCCAAAATTGCTAAATTTTCTCGTTGTCGCCAATTATTATACTGATTTAATACGTCTAAATCTCCTATGTCTTTTCCTTCTTTCACTGCCTGAGTTAATACTTCTGCTAAGGCGGCGGCATCTCTGATACCTAAGTTTAAACCTTGCCCTCCCACGGGATGACAACAATGAGCAGCATCTCCTATTAATGCTAGTCTTGGTTTAACATAAGTCTCACTCTGCATTAATTGTACTGGAAAGAGGTTTCGATCGCTCACTAATTCAAATGTACCAAAATAACCTTCTGTATGATGTTGCAGACGAGAGATAAATTCTGAGACGGGTAAGGATTGCAATTCTTTAGCGATGGCATGGGGTGCACTCCACACGATTTGACAACGATTGTCGGGGAGGGGAAGGATACCCATAGGACCTGTTTCCCAAAAACGTTCAAAAGCAGTATCATTAGTATTGGCGGAATGTTTGATGGTAAAAGCAACGCAGGATTGCCAATATTTCCAACCACGAGTTTTGATGTTTGCTTGTTGTCTAACGTAGGATTTTGCTCCGTCAGCGCCGATAAGTAACTTAGTCTCAAGGGTAATTTGTTGATTTTGATGATTAAGAGTCACTATATTATGAGAGTCTAGCTTTTCTATGGCTATCACTTGACTATTTTCTAACCAAGTAATGTTAGGGGATTGTAAACTAGCTTCTTGTAAAGCAGATAATATATAAGTGTGTTCTCCCACATAACCTAAATAATCTGTTTGCAAGTCTTCGGTTTTGAATTTGACTATCCAAGGAAAAAAACCATCACTGAGACGAATATGTTTAAATTTGCCTATATGGGGAAAAATATTTTGCCAAACCCCAATACTTTCAAGAATTTTACCGCTTAAAATTGATAAGGCGTAGGCTTGTTTACGACTTTTTGCCATAGCGAGGGTTTGAGTTTCAATCAGTGCAATTTTTAACCCTGTATTTTTTAAGGCTACGGCTAAGGTTGTACCAACTATACCTCCGCCGACAATGACTAAATCATATTTTTCTCTAACGGATAGATTTGTGATAGGGGATTTTTCTTGATTCATAACTCACTGCAAATAATATTATGGCGATCGAAATCCGCTCGATCGAATCCTTAATATATCTTAACAATGAATAGGGAATTATTGAGAAAATTTCTGTCAATATCTATAACTCTCTCTCAACCAGACAACTTAAATGCAAACTAGCTTACCAAAAATTTAAGAAAAAATCTGCTATGATTAGCTAAAATAGTTAATAAATCTTGTCAAATTATGAAAACTTTAACCGCTACAGAGGCAAAAAATAGTTTTGGAATGCTCTTAGATTGGGCAAGACAAGAGCCTGTATTGATTGAAAAACAAGGGCGACAGGTTGCGATAATGTTATCAGTCGAAGAATATCAACGGTTATCTAATCCTCAAAAACAATCGTCTAATTTAGGCGATAAAGATTTAACATTGGCAGAAAGATTAGCTATTTTAAAGTTGCCACCAGAAGAAAGGGCAAAAACTTTAAGAAAAAGTGCAGAAAAAATGTTATTGCATTATCAAGAAAATCAAGAATGGCAACATTTTAGCGAAGGAGATTTCATTGACTATTAAAACAATTTTACCCAAAAAAGGAGAGATATGGTTAGTCAATTTAGAGCCAACTTTAGGAGTTGAAATAAAAAAAATTCGTCCTGTTATCGTGATTAATTCTGATGCCATTGGTAAGTTACCATTAAAACTAATTGCCCCGATTACTGATTGGAAAAAACACTTTAGTCAAAATCCTTGGCACGTTCAAATTGTACCTAATTCTATCAATAATTTAACAAAAATTTCTGCGGTAGATACTATTCAATTAAGAGGAGTTGATATTCAACGCTTTCAAAAAAAAATTGGTGTAATTTCCGAAGAAGAAATGCAAAAAATTGCGATTTCAATTATTACTATCATTGACATTGATCTGGACAATTTATTATGTTAATATGAGTAAATCATTCCTTCCTGATTTTGTGAGTATTTTTTATAGTAGAATACGGTGTAAGGCTTCTTGCCGAAAAAGCTAAAGTAATGAGTGAAAAATTACTTATGAAATCTCGTTCTAGTCTGTCAAAAATTGTCATTGTTTCCGTTGTTATTATTCTTGTTATCGTCTTGAGTGTTGGCTTATTTTCAGGGAAATACTCTAGCTATATCCATAAAGGGGGTGTCAAAAATAATCCTCAAGGTATCGTATTTGTTCCCAAACGATCGCCCCTCATGGTATCTTTACTGATCAATCCTGATAAGTTGGGAGTGATAGCGAATTTATTACCTTCTAATGATGAACAAAAACGGGTTTTAAGATCGATCGAACTGTTCAGAACAAAGTTACTATCTCAAGCACAAGTGGATTCTCCAGACGATTTACAAGACTGGTTGGGAGATGAAATTACTTTTGCGGTGACATCGTTAGACTATGATCATAATCCAGATAATGGTATAAAATCAGGATATTTGTTAGCGGTAAAACATAAATCTGCGGATTTAGCAAGGGAATTTTTACAGACTTATTACGGCAAACAAGCGGTTTCTAATAGTGCGCAGTTGATTTTAGATGAGTATAAAGGAGTTAAGTTAGTTTATCAACAACCCTTAATACCTGATACGGAAATTAAACAGGTGGCAGCGGCGGTAATAGGAGATTTTGTCTTATTCGCTAATGAGATACAGGTATTAAAAGAAGCGCTTAATAATGCACAAGCGATCGATCTCAACTTAGCCCATGATTTAGCATACCAAAGTTCGATCGAATCCTTACCAAAGGAAAAAGTTAGTATCGCCTATTTTAATTTACCTTCTACTTCGGCATGGGTGACAAATCAAGGAGAAGTCAGCAATCCTCAATCTCAAAGTTTAACCCTTTCTTTAGCCTTAAATCCTCAAGGTTTAGTGACTTATAGTCGTCTTTTTGGCATGGATGACACAGAAAACCAAGCGCCCAAATTATCTACGACACCTCAAACTTTAGCCTACATTCCCGATAACAGTATTTTATCAGTGGCTGGAGTTGACTTACAAGGATTTTGGCAAGATATTAAGGGGGGATTGAATAATAATAATCCTTTACCTCAACTCCTTTGGAATGCTATCCATCCCCTAGAAGAATCTTTAAACATCGATTTTGACGAAGATATTTTTCCTCAAGTAACGGGAGAATATGGGTTATCTCTTTCTATCAACAAGCAAACTCAAGATTTAGACTGGTTATTCATCAACGAGACGGGATTGACGGATAAACTCGATAACCTTGCCAAAGAAAGTGGTTTAAGTGTTGGTACATTACCCCTTAAAGATAACACTATCACCGCATGGACAAAATTAGTCACTACCTCCGATAATAATTTTTCTCGTCTGGAAGCACAAGTCAAAGGAGTGCATACTCAGAAGGATTCCTACGAAATTTTAACCAATTCTGTCAATGTTTTGAGTGATATTTTAAGCAACCCTAACCATAATTTACTCGAATCAGAGGAGTTTCGATCGAGCATTTCTGGTTTATCTTCAGAAAATGACGGTTATTTATATCTACAGTGGCAACCTTTGAAACCTTATCTAGTCAAGAAATTTCCTATTGTCAAAATTGCCGAATTAGGATTTAAACCATTATTTGATAACTTGCAATCCCTAATTATCACCAGTGAAGGAGTCGAAAACGGAGTCAAAAAAGGTACTATTTTCTTTAACCTATCTTCTAGTAAGTAGAGATTGCTGAATAAATATGTTAGAATAACCTAAAATCGAAAAATAATCACTTTTAAACAAAGTATAGTATCTATTTCGGTTTAAGTAGTATAAGTTTATAGTCAACAATATTCAAAATTGAATACTATAAACCTAAAATCAATGAAAATATGTCAAATAGTGTCTATGAAATCTTGTTAGTAGAAGATAATGCCGTTAATGCTCAACTCATTCAA
The DNA here is from genome assembly GCF_050753365.1 of Geminocystis sp. CENA526. Lineage (NCBI taxonomy): Bacteria > Bacillati > Cyanobacteriota > Cyanophyceae > Chroococcales > Geminocystaceae > Geminocystis > Geminocystis sp. CENA526. Next base: position 17,047 of record NZ_JBLZFY010000029.1, on the reverse strand, counting down.
AGTTTACTCTCCAATTCCCATACATCAGTTTTAGCGGAGGGATTCTCTTTTAATGTCTCTTTAGTCGATAATTTAACCCAAGCCATTACCCTACTTAATCATCAAGAATTTGATGCCATCTTACTGGATTTAATGTTGCCCGATGGTAAAGGTATGGAATCCCTCTTAAAAATTAAAGAAAATGCTCCCGATACTCCTATTATTGTTCAAACAGCGAACCATGAACAAGAAGAAAATATTATAGTTAGAGCATTTCAAATGGGCGCTAATGGTTATCTGCGTAAAAAAGATTTGGATACAAACCTCTTAGTTTATGCCCTTCGTCTTGCGATCGAGCGACAACAATATATTGAAAAAATAGCTCAATTAAAACAGCAACAGCAACAAATAGACGAATTTGCCAGTTTAGAAAATTTAGCTAATTCCATTCAACCGAGTATTACGGCGAGAATGTTCGCATCGGAGTCATTAAAAGAGGGTATTCCCGATGTTTTTGCCGAATTGAGTGAAAAATATGGGGAATTATTAGATTTAGCCTTAGAAGAAAGAGCTTTTCGAGTAAATCATGATATTTCTGAACAGTTACGAGAATTAGCTAGTAAGTTAGGATTTTTTAAAGCCAGTCCTAGGGATGTAGTTGACATTCATACAAAAGCATTAAAAGAAAAGACTCAAAATGTTAACCTTTCAAAAATTCAAGCATACGTTGATGAAGGTAGGCTAAGATTATTAGAGTTAATGGGTTATTTAACTTCTTATTATCGTAAATATTATATTGGTTTAAGCAATCTTAATATTATTTCTACCCCTGATTTGGATAACATTTAATTCATGAGCAACTATATTTTACGTTTATATATCACTGGCAACTCTCTTAATTCTCAGCGTGCGATCGCAAATCTACTCAAATTATGCAAAGAGGAGTTAAATAACCAGTATAAAGTAGAAATTATTGATGTATTAGAAGAGCCACAACGGGCAGAAAAAGAGAAAATATTAGTTACTCCCACTCTGATTAAACAGTTACCTCCTCCATTACAGAGAATTATCGGGGATTTGTCTAACCGTGAGAAAGTCATTTGTGGATTAGACGTTATTTCTAAACACCCCGAATAAATTTGATTTACAGAAAAATTATGAAGACAAGAGGAGGAGGAGGGAGAAAATATCAAAAGTGTATTCTATTTAAAATTCGGAACAAATAAAAATGTCAGCAAAAGACTTATTTCATAAAGCTGTGGTTGTCGCTATTGAAAAAGATGGTTGGATTATAACCCACGATCCTTTTTACCTCAAACTCAATGATATTGAATTTTATATAGATTTAGGGGCAGAAAGATTAATTACGGCACAAAGATCAGGTCAAAAAATAGCGATCGAGATCAAATCTTTTTTAGGAGCTTCTGCTGTTAAAGAATTTCATTTAGCACTAGGTCAATTTCTCAATTATAGATTAGCATTAAAACAGGTAGAACCAGAGCGAATTTTATATTTAGCAATTCCAAAAGATACCTATGAAGATTTTTTTTCTCGTCAATTTGTGCAAAATTCTGTTGCTGAATACCAAATAAAATTAATGATTTTTGATTCCGTTAAGCAAGAGGTGATTTTATGGAAAGAATAGATTATATTCAATTAATCAAAAATATTTTAACTGAACACTCGATTAATCATTCTCGAAGTGATACAGAAATTCAATTAATATTCGATGATCATAATCATCATTATCAGGTTTTACATATTGGTTGGGATGATCAAACACGAATCTATGGTGTAATTATTCATGTGGACTTAAAAGGGGATAAAATTTGGATTCAAAGAGATGGTACAGAAGTAGGTATTGCAAATCAGTTATTAAATGCAGGAGTCTCAAAAGAACATATTGTTTTAGGTTTTCAAGCACCGTATAAACGAGAATTTACAGAATTTGCTATTGGTTAAGCTAGGACGCATCTAAGTTTACTGATTGAGAGGGGGAATGGGCAATAGGTAAGAGTTGGGAATATAATAATGAAACCTTGTTATACAAGCCTTTTGAAAAAATAGAAAATATTGTCATAATGAAATTATCATCAAATAAAATTTATTTCGGAGTTTAAAATTATGGTTGCTTTAACGTCAACACCTCTGATCAATCTTCCTACTCAAGATGATTTACCCTACGATGATAATGAAAATATGGAAACTTTACGGCATAAATATCAAATGGATTTACTTTTAGAAACTATTTACCCTTGGCTAGAAAATCGTGAAGATGGTTTTATCGGGGGAAATATGTTTGTTTATTTTAGCCAAGCTCAAGTAAAAAACTATGACTATAAAGGACCAGACTTTTTTTGTGTTTTAGATGTCACCAAAAAAGAACGCAAAAGTTGGGTAGTATGGGAAGAAGGAAAAGCCCCTGATGTGGTGATAGAATTGTTATCGGAAAGTACGGCTAATTATGATAAAAATGGAAAAAAACTAATTTATCAAAATCGCCTAAGAGTACCAGAATATTTTTGGTATGATCCTTTTAATTCAGATGATTGGGCGGGTTTTTCTCTGTCAAAAGGAGTCTATCAACCCCTAACCCTTGATTCTGAAAATCGTTATATCAGTGAACAATTACAATTAGCGTTAGTTCGTTGGACTGGAGTTTACCGAGACATTGATACTACTTGGTTACGTTGGCAAACTTTAGACGGTGATTTATTACCTACTGATAAAGAAGTTAGTGAACAAGAAAAACTACGAGCCGAACAAGAAAAACTACGAGCTGAACAAGAAAAACTACGGGCTGAACAAGAAAAACTACGAGCTGATGAAGCTGAGCGAGAAATCGATCGATTAAAGGAGTTATTGAGAAATGCTGGTATTGATACTTAATAGGTATCCCCAAAACTAACACATTAAGGTTCTTCACGAGATGCTAGAGAGTGAAAGCAGAAAATATTGATCTGTATTTCTGAAAATATATTTGCATACTTAGTAATGAAGAACCATATTTGTCTATATTTTCATTATTCAATTTTAAAATTTTCTCTCATAATGGACAAACATAAAAACTAAATAGCCAACCAGTTAAACATTTCCTCCACGGATAACTCTAAATCTTTAATAGCATCTAACATAGGTAAGATTTGCTTTTCTATTTTAATTTCGGGAAATTGATTGGCTTAAATATCATTACGGACTCATCTTCCGTATCAATCAACCATCCTAACTGTGTTCCTTAATTAAGACAAAATATAATTTTTCTCATCACTTTATTAGCAGATTGTTCAGGTGATAAAATTTCAATTACCCAGTCTGGATAAGTTTCAAAACGATTAGCGATTCTTCCTTTTTCATCTTTAGGAATACGTTGCCTAGTAAAAACCGATATATCTGGTACGATCGATCGTCCTCCAAAAGTACATCGCAATTCAGGGAAAGCATGGGCAATTTTCGTTGCTAAAACCTTATCATTAATAATGGTAACTAAACGACCTTGTAAAACGCTATGTTGTCCTTGAGGTATGGGCTTTTCTTGTATTTTTTCATCAATATATTCACTATAGGGCTTGGTTTCGGGGAGTTTCAAAAACTCATCTAAACTTAAAGATGTTTCCCTAGTGGGTTCAAGAGTAATAATCATGTTAAATTAGCTATACTAAAACACGGATAACTTTACTTTATCGCAAAAAATATTGAAAGGTAAGACTCGATCGAATTTATGCAAAAAACACAAATCGTGATAAAGTGAACAAAATAAAGAAAAAACAAAATCTTATGTCAGGGGATATACAATTTCATTTTCCCAACATTTAGCTTATGAGAGAATATGAAGAAGATATTAATATTAGTCAAGAATTTGTGAGTTTATGTCATGCCCAATTAACTGTACTCATCAATAGTTTTTTTGTGCAAGAAATGGTAATTTATTTAACTAATAATAATGTAGATAAAACTAACTTAATTCCCATTTTTATCTATCCCGATACTGCCTATAATAACTATATTAAATCGTTATTTTATTTACCTGAAGATCATGCTAATTATGATTCCTATAACTATAGTCAAGTCTTAGAAGATTCTTTATTACCCCAAGAAATTATCCGTTATATTCCTAATACTTATTCACCCCATCAATTAATTTTACCTCTGATTTATCAAAATATTGTTTTTGGTTTATTAGCGATAAAAAGAAACACTAATCCTTGGCAAGATTCCGAGGTTTTACAAATAAAAGATATTGCCCTCACTATTACTCTAGCTCGTTTTCTGGAGCAACAACAACAATTAACCCAGATTAAATTATCTCAGATACAACAATTAAGATCGATCGAACATGATCATCTGGACGATTTTTTACATCAATTACGCAATCCCTTAACCGCTATTCGTACTTTTGGTAAATTATTGTTAAAACGTTTATTTCCCGATGACAAAAATTATCAAATTACCGAAAATATTATCAGAGAGAGCGATCGAATGAAAGACTTAATCGCCGATTTTTCTCAACAGTGGGAGGAGGTAAATAATGACGAGATTATTACCTTAAATGAGGGTAACAGTAGCTTCTTTTTAACGGAAAAAATTGAAGCCTTAGAATCTTTGGATATAAATAAAATTATTAACCCTTTAATTAACTCTATTAAAGTCATAGCAGAAGAAAAAAATATTAAAGTTTTTTATCAAAATTATGATTCTTTTCCCTTAATTTTAAGTAATGAAAAAGCCTTAAAAGAAATTTTAAATAATATCCTCGAAAATGCTGTTAAATATACTCCAGATAATGGCAAAATAATGGTAGAAATAGAGCAAAATACCGAAGAATTAATTATCAAAATTACTGATACAGGTTATGGTATTCCTTTAGAAGATCAACCTCATATTTTTGAAAGACATTATCGGGGAATACAACAACAAGGCGAAATTTATGGTACTGGTTTAGGACTTTCGATCGTGAAAGAATTATGTGATAAAATAGGAGTAAAAATTAGTTTAATTAGCCCTTATAATTGGGTTAAAAATCAAGAAAATTTAGGCACACAATTCTCTTTATTCATTCCCCTCGTCTAAAAACAGAAGAGCAAACAAGATAAAATAGTTATTTTCACGGAGAAGAAAAAAACGATAAAGATGTATAATCAATCACATTATTTTCACTAATAAAAGTATTGCGATTATGGACAATTCTAATTATAAAATATTGAATTTAGTGGGTGAAGGACAATTTGGGAAAGTTTACACCGCAATTCATCGTCAAACAGGAGAATTAGTTGCTTTAAAAGAATTAAATCCTCGCAAATTTTCTACTAAAAAATTTCTCCGAGAAATGCGCATTCTTCTGAGTTTAGAGCATCCTAATATTGTTACTTGTAAAGGTATTGAACATAACTCTAAAGGACGTTATTTAGTCACAGAATACTGTGAAGGCGGTACTTTAAGAGATTTATTAGAAACCTCGATCGAACTTAGTTTAGAACAAAAATTAAAAATTATTACTGATATTTTAGAAGGCTTAAATCAAGCTCATATAGAAGGAATTATACATCGAGATTTAAAACCAGAAAATATTTTACTCTGCGTCACTTCGGGGGGATGGAAAGCGAAAATTTCGGACTTTGGAGTAGCTAAAATCGAATTAGAAGATGTCAATGTTAGTAGTAATATAGGGGATACTGGTTCACCCGCTTATATGGCACCTGAGCAATTCTATGGTAAATACTCCTATAGTTCTGATCTCTACGCTATAGGAATTATGCTATATGAAATACTCATCGGTTATCGCCCTTTTAGTGGTAGCCCAAATGAAATTATGATTCAACATTTGAATCTTGCTCCGAAAATTCCTCCTGAGATACCTGAATCTTTAGCCCAAATTCTCAAAGAAGCCTTACAAAAATTACCTCAGCATCGTTTTCGCACCGCCCAAGAAATGAAAACAGCTATATTAAGGGCAACTTTAGAATTGCAAGTATATAATCAATCTTTATATAGTACTATTCCTTATCAGTCAATTTCTCTAAATTTAGTTTATCAAGAGTCTATCCAAGAGCCGATTAATTATGTAGCTGTAAAAGATAATTTTCTGTATTTAGCCACTAAAAAATCTCTCTTAATTCAATCTTATGATCATCTTTCTAATAACATAGAAATAAAAGATATTATTAAACATCAATTTGACGATAAAATTATTGAGATAAAATCAGTAGAAGATGGGTGTATTGTTGTGACACAGAATCCTAATAATTATTATCAATATTCTTTCTTCCATTGTGGCAATCAAAAAACAAATTTAAGAGAAATAAAAAGCGAATCTTTTGCCTATGCTATACCGAATAATTATTCATGGATTGCCCTTAATAATACTTTCGATAATGAGCAGGGTTTTCAAATTATCAATACAAAAAATGGCAATGTTATCCTTAATTTAGTTAAGGATTTTCTCCCAAAACAAATTCTTAGTTTGGACAATAATCATGGTGTAGCAATTTATGATCAATTAGAGATTGACAAAAATCAAACATTTCTCAGATTTTTCAATCGACGAGGAAACTGGTACGATGCTTATATTATCTCTTTATCGTTACATTCTTTAGTCTATCATCAGAAAGTAACTAATACTTTTTTAACTAGAGAAAAACAAACAAATAATTTAATTTTAATTAATTTATATCCTTTTGCTATTCGTCGTATTCCTCTTAATTTTAAAGCTGATTTTTGGATTTGTAGAGATAACGGTTTTATTTGTGCTAGTCATCAAGGAAATATTGCTTTGTTAGATACGAAAGGAGATTATTTAGGGGAAACTAATCTTAATTTATCTATCAGTTCGATCGAATCTTTAAAAGATGATAAAATTTTAGTTATTGTCAATACAGAAAACGGACAAGAAAAACGTATTTATCATTAATTAGGAAGATTGATGAAAAAGTATTTTGGTGATTGATTCTTGTTCTAAGCTAAGATAAACTAATAAAAATACGAATAAATTTATTATATTGGAGACAAATTAATGACGGCTGAAAGTATGTTGTTTAATGGGGCAATTCTTTGTTTTGGAGTTGTTTTAGTTGGTTTAGCATGGGGTTTTCTTTTATTAAAATTAACTGGAGAATCTAAATAGGGTCTGCTTAAAAAGTCTTTTGATAAGGATAGTGAATAGTTAATAATGAATAGTTAATAGTTTTAATAAATCAAAAATCTAGGTATTGAGATTAATACAATTGTTATAATCTGCCGATTTATTCAGCAGATCCTATTTTATCAACTCTACAGCATCCCTACCGTCGATCGAATCTAAAGATACCTTAACTTATTTGTGGGCAATATTTGGATAATTTACAAATATAAGAGATTAAATACAATATTAGCCTTAACCTTATTGGGTTGAATACTATTCAATCCCTACGAATCAAAAATTGATAAATACAAGAAAAATTTAAAAAAATATGAATACCAAAAATTATCCGTTTGCCCAAGAATTAATTACTGATATAGATGGTAATATTCGTAAAGTAATTTTAGATTTTAACGACTATCAATATTTATTGGAAATGCTAGAAGATGAAGGTTTATATCAAGCTATGTTAACAACAAAAAATGAACAACCATTAAGTTTGGAATCAGCATTAGAAGAATTAGAAAAAGAATGAAAACAGAATATTTACCCAGTTTTATTAAAGACTTAAAAAAGCTAAAAAGTAATCCTATTTACAGCAAAATTAAAACTTTAGTAATGATAGAAATACCCAACACTGAAAATTTGACTACTATTGGTAATGTTAAGAAAATTAAAGGTGATGATAATGCCTATCGTATCAGGGTTGGAGATTATAGAATAGGATTTTTTTTAGAAGAAGATAAAATTATATTTTCTAGGGTTTTACATCGTAAAGAAATATACCGTTTTTTCCCTTAAATAAAAACTATTTAATCAATTCTACGGCATCTCTACCGTCGATCGAATCCACATATACCTTAACTTGTTCTTCCTTCGCCGTTGGTAACGATTTGCCGATGAAGTCGGGATGTATCGGTAATTGTCGATGACCTCGATCGACCAGTACTACTAATTTAATAATTTCGGGGCGCCCATATTCACTCACGGCATTTAAAGCGGCACGAATCGTTCTACCCTTATAAATCACATCATCCACCAACACCACAATTTTACCCGTCAAATCGAAGGGGATTTCCGTTCTTTCGGGGGTACGAGTCTTAATCTTATCTAAGTCATCTCGATAAAAGGTAATATCGATCGCACCTACGGGTACTTTAACCCCTTCAATCATTTCAATTTGAGTAGCCAATAAATGGGCAAGGGGTACACCTCTCGTATAAATTCCCAATAAGACTACTTGAGATAAATCTGAGGCTTCCTCCACAATTTGAGAAGCTAAACGAGTTAAAGTACGGCGAATTTCGTCAGCCGATAATATTTCGATAATTTGGCTAGACATAAATAATTAACAATTAACAATTAACAATGTTGCCCTTCTGGTAGAATTTAGAGTTCCCCCTTTGTTAAGGGGGTTAGGGGGAGGAAATAATTATAGTTTTTTGGTGGGGGTGGGTTTAATATATTAAACCCCTACATTTCTTATTACTTTTGCCCTTTGCCCTTTGCCCTTCTTACTCCACTGCGACTAAAACAACGGTAATGTTATCCGAACCGCCTCCGTCTTTCGCATTTTGGACTAATAAACTGGCGGCTTCTTGTAAGTCTTCGGGAGTGCCTAAAGATTTACTGATTAACTCGTCTGACACTTCTTCTGTTAAACCATCACTACACAACAAAAATCGATCGCCTGAGAGGGTTTCTTCTATTTGTTGAATATCAATACCTTCGTATAAATCCCGTCTGCCTAAACACTGGGATAAAACGTGCCTCCAAGGGTGATGTTTAGCGTCATCGGGAGTTATTTCTCCTGCACGAATCGCCTGAGAAATCCATGTGTGATCAAGAGTCACTTGTTCTAAGGTTTCTCCCCTTAAACGATAAAGACGAGAATCTCCCACATGGGCTCGCCAAGTTTCTCCATTTCTAAATATTATCATGACAAGGGTAGTTCCCATGTCTGCTCGTTGGGGATTCACAGCCTGATCTTCTAAAATGCCTTCATTGGCTTGATAAATGGCTTTTTCTAAGAGATCATAAGACTCTATGGGGGCTTCCCAATTGTCTGCTAAATAGTCTTTAATTACCTGTGTGGCGATGCGACTGGCTTCTTCCCCCCCAGCGTGGCCACCCATACCATCGGCTAAGATAAAAAATCTACCCTCTGGGTCAATATAATGGTTATCTTGATTATAAGGTCTAACTAATCCGGGGTCGGTTAAACCAGCAAATGCACATTTCATAGGTTAATCTGATTTTTACTTGCAATATTTTATTATAGTTTGCGATCGAATTTATCTAATTGTCTTAATAATCGGAACAAAGAAAAAGTCGGAAAAATACTGACAACAGCAACCACGATCGCCCACTGCCAAAGTCCGTTTACAACCAGTATAGTACTAGATAGAATTAATGCACTCATAAATAAACTATAATTCGTTGCCATTTGCATACTGGCGACACGGCGTAATAGTCTTTCCGACTCTAACGATCGAACCCGTAAACGGATATCCCCTCGTTCTAATTTCTCTATTGTATCTTCTAATCGTCTAGGAAGACTCAAAGCAGTGTTACTAACTTGAAAGGCTTGACGACTAATCTCATCAAAAATTGACTTTCCGACACCATTTTCATTAAAATCATTCATTACTTGTAAAGCAAAAGGTTGTGCTACCTCCATAAAGTTAAATTCTGGGTCTAATCCTTTCCCTACACCTTCTAAAGTGGAAAATGCTCTCATTACAAAGGTAAATGTAGCAGGAAAACGAAAAGGTTGATCATAGGCGATTTCGTACAAATCTTCACTAATTTTACCGATGGATTGTTCCTCGAAGGGTTTATCCATAAAATTATCTAACATGAATTGTACTGAACGTCTTACAGGTCCTGGATCATCCATTACTGCTAAGGCTTCTAAGTCTATTAAAGCAGAAACTACTCGATCGGCATTTTTTTCCGTGACACCGAATAACATTTCGATCAGTTTTTCTTTCACATTACTCTTAAGTTGCCCCATCATGCCAAAATCATAGAAGATTAAAGCACCATCTCCAGCTACAGCCAAGTTACCGGGGTGCGGATCGGCATGGAAAAAACCATCATTGAGTAACTGTTGTAAATATGCCCTAGCCCCCAATTTAGCTAAGATTTTTCGATCGAGTCCTGCCGCTTCCAAAGCCTCATAGTGACTAATTTTGATGCCCGGCATATACTCTAAAGTGAGGACACGAGGAGAGGTATAACGCCAATAAACTTTCGGTACTTTTACCCAATCAGCAGTACGAAAATTACGGCGAAAAGTATCAGCATTTTGTCCTTCGTTTAAATAATCCGTTTCCTCCCATAAAATACGACAACATTCTTCATAAATGCCCAACCAATCTCTACCCTTACCCCAACGAGGATGATTTTGAAAATAGCGTGTTATTTGCTTGAGGATAGCCAAATCAATGGTAAATAGTTGAGGTAAACCGGGGCGCTGAATTTTAACAACAACTTCTTCCCCTGAATATAATAAAGCCTTGTGAACTTGCCCTAAACTAGCCGCCGCCAAAGGTGTAGGATCAAAACTACGAAATAATTTATTCAGAGGTTTACCTAAATCTTTTTCAATAATGGCGCTAACTTGTTCAAAACTGAAAGCTGGTACTCGATCTTGTAACTTAGATAATTCTTCCACATATTCCGCAGGAAAAATATCCGCCCTCGTAGAGAACAGTTGTCCTACTTTAATGAATGTGGGACCCAATTCGAGTAAGTTTTCCCGAATCCATCCTGCTTGAATACGGCGACGGTTCGATCGTTTTTCTTCGGTGTAACCATTGGCATAAGTCCATTTTTTGCTATTGCGCCACAGTTTGAATAAAAGAATAAGCACAAAAGTCCAAATATCGATACGCCGACGCAGACTAGAATAATTGTCACGATTCCAACGATATACTTTTTTCCCCGCTTCTGGTTTATTATTTAAGGGCGTGGGCATAAAGTCTGGATTGGAGGATAAATATTTTTGACTATTAGAATATGCTGATGACACTGATATATATAATAAGGTTTTATGATGACAGAATCAGAGATAGAGAGAATTTAGAATAATGATGACTTTTTCTCAATATTTCTTAATGGTTTTGTTACAAATTATATCTTTATTTTCTCAGTTTGGATTAATTGATTACCACTTTCTCTATTATCCCATAGAAATATTCTGGTTGTGGTAAGTTCGATCGAAACTTGATACAGTTTAATTTACTATATAATGATATGGTGAATTTAGTTCGATCGATTAAAATTATGAATAATCAAGATTTACTCACTATGACAAATAATCATAATGCTATGTCATCTCAAGAATGTTTAATGGCACAGATGCCCCCTTCAGCGTTAGGATTAGTTGCGGATTTTTTTAAAGTCTTATCCGAAAGCAGTCGCCTCAATATTGTGTGTTGCCTCAGAAGTGGAGCTAAAAATGTGTCAGAAATTATTGAACAGACAAATCTAGGTCAAGCAAATGTATCTAAACACCTTAAAATGTTAGCACAGGCGGGAATTGTTACCCGTAGTCAAAAAGGTATTAACGTTTATTATCATATTAGCAACCCTTTCGTATTTCAGCTATGCGACCTAGTTTGTAGCTCACTATCTATTCAGTTTCAGGAACAATACAAACAATTATCTCAAATCAAATTGACACAAAATAAAATTGATAGTTAATCATCATATTTAGTGGGCATCAATTATTAATGTTTATATTGATTAAATTTAAGAAGAAATCATTTTTTAAGTATATGTACGCAACTTTATCTTAACTTTATATTTAACAAAAACAATTTTATTAAGCTCAGATAAATACTGAAGATAAAAATGTCATTTTTGTCATTTTATAGTTTAAATTGATGAATATAGACAAGATTTGTATAAAAAATTATCATTTATTTACTAAAATCTATTATTATGAAAAATAAGTCAATGTTAAAAAAACAAAAATTGTAGCGAAGATTACCAATTTAAAATTATGAATGAATCTTTAATTAATTGTGTAGAAGAAATATCTTTAAATCGTGATGAAAGGGTAAAACAGTTAAAAAATACGATCGAGACTTTACAAATTGCTGAAGAGATTTCTCGTCATGGATATTTAATTACCAGTTCAGAATTAGCCGATTTAATGGATATAAATGCTAGTGCTGTCACCAGTAGAGGAGAAGAATGGTCGTGGCGTAACTGGATTGTGTCAAGGGTAAGACGGGAAGGCAATCAAATTCTCTGGCAATTAGAAAAAATAGACAATATCTAGGAAAAAACAGAGCAAAAAATCTCTTGGTGAAGCGAGGCAAGTTTTGCACAACCAAAAAATTTTATGTCGAACTCAGGTAAGATATTGATCATAAAATTTATATAATGATTTATGAAACTAATTTCTATACTAGGTTCAACAGGCTCGATCGGAACTCAAACTTTAGATATAGTAAGAGAAAATCCCGATCGATTTCAAGTAGTGGGTTTAGCCGCCGGTAATAATATCACCCTTTTAGCGGAACAAATTCGAGAATTTAAGCCCGAAATCGTGGCAATTCAAAACCCTGATAAACTATTAGAATTGAAAAGTCTCATAGCAGATTACCCTCAACAACCCATTCTCTTAGCAGGAAAAGAGGCAATTTGTGAGGTAGCTAGTTATGGTAACGCCCAAAGCGTTGTTACTGGTATTGTAGGATGTGCAGGATTATTACCCACCATCACCGCCATTAAAGCAGGAAAAGACATCGCTTTAGCTAATAAAGAAACTCTGATAGCAGGGGCGCCTGTGGTGTTACCCTTAGTGAAAGAGTACGGAGTTAAATTATTACCCGCCGACTCCGAACATTCAGCTATTTTTCAATGTTTACAAGGTGTACCCGAAAAAGGCTTACGCAAAATCATTTTAACCGCTTCTGGTGGCTCATTTCGTGACTTACCCGTAGAGAAATTGGCTAGTGTAACTGTTAAAGATGCCTTAAAACATCCTAACTGGTCAATGGGACAAAAAATCACGATCGATTCTGCTACTTTAATGAATAAGGGTTTAGAAGTCATCGAAGCTCATTATTTATTCGGTTTAGACTATGATGATATTGAGATCGTCATTCACCCTCAAAGTATCATACATTCGATGATCGAGCTACAGGATACATCCGTACTAGCTCAGTTAGGGTGGGCAGATATGCGTTTACCCCTACTCTATGCCTTATCTTATCCCGATCGAATCCCTACCAACTGGGAAACTTTAGACTTAGTGAAAGTAGGTAGTTTAACCTTCCGTGAACCAGATCACAACAAATATCCATGTATGCAGTTAGCCTACGAAGCAGGAAGGGCTGGAGGTTGTCTTCCTGCGGTATTGAATGCGGCAAATGAGCAAGTTGTGGCATTATTTTTACAGGAAAAAATCGGTTTTCTCGATATTCCCCGCATTATTGAGTCTGTATGCGATCGTTTTTCGAGTCAGAATACATCTAATCCTAGTTTAGATGACATTTTACACGCTGATCAATGGGCAAGGCAACAGGTTTTACAGCAAATTCCCGTGTTAGCCTGATGAATTTTATAAATAATATCTTGTAATCTAGCCAAGAATAAATGAATATATTAGCAAAATATTTTGTTACATAGCACTTACGCGCCAATAACGATATTCTGTCATTCTGAGCGTAGCGAAGGAATCTCAATCCCTTGATTTTTAGAAAATTAACAATTTGTAAATAAACGATAACTGTAGGTAGTGTATCATAACCTGCCAAGAAATAAATTTCATGGCTTATAGCACAAGTCTGCTAAAGCGACTAAATTCAGGAATAAAAACGTATTGCTGAAATATTTTAATTAAAAACAATGTTTATCAAATCACTTTAGTCGATTTTCGCTGTTAGCTTTGTCAATTTATTGCAAAGCGAGTAGTGTTAACCTTATCAGCTCTAGGCTAGTTATATTGCACAAAATCTACTTTTTGTCAAGTTTTATTTCCATTTAACGATAAATAATGTAGGGGTTTATATAGATTCCCCTACTCAGTCAAAATTTCGTAAACTCTTAAATTGCCTTTTCGTCTCAAGTAAAGCATCAAACTGATTTTTGTTAACTCCTAAATATAGGTGAGTATTTTTTTCTTCACACTATGCCTAGTGTAAAATTTGTATATTTTGATCTTTGATTATATTTAATAAAAAAAACTAATAAATTTTCTCAATATTCTTCACTTTGTACTTAATAACTTTTTAAATTAATTGTTTAAAAAATACCATTAAATTTTTTTTAATTATTACTATTTAAAGTAGCAAGAAAAGATGTATAATGATGAACCCTGAAGAAATGAGTACTGTTTTTGTACTGTGTATTGAGTAAAATTAATTGATGTAACTATGAGCAATTTGAAGACAAAAAATACTATGAATAGAAATATCGATCGTTCGATCGAACTTCTGTATAGTAGTGATGAAGATAATAAAAATGAACTATTTTGGGAGAATATAAAAGAACCCTATAAATCCATATTAGAAGATTGTTACTATATTAATGAAGAAGGAAAATATCATCAATTAGATTACCTTACTAATAGTATTAAATATAATCGAATTAGCTATATAAAATTAGGCATTCAACTATATCAAGTTAAATATTATCGCCTATATAAAAATTGCTATGATTCCTTTAAAAGCTACTGTGAAAAAGCAGTTTACTACCCTGTATGGAGAGCAAATCAAGTAATTGAATCATCAGGAGTGGCTATTAAGCTAATAAAAGCAGGGTTTGATATTATTCCCCAAAATGAAGCTCAAGCTCGTTTATTAATCAAATTAAATGATGAGCAATTAATAGAAAAATGGCAAGAAGTTTTACATACTTATACCCCCGATAAAATTACCGCAAATCGAATAGAAAGAATTGTTTTTGGAGAGCAAACTTTTAAAAAAGGTAGTTTAAAATTACCCATAAAAGTTATTAGTCAAATTGAAATAAAAGCCTTAGAAAATGGGATGTCAGCAGGAGATTTTATTACTAAAATGATGGAAGGAGAAGTAACCATTAATTATGATGGTTCAGTGGAAACTAGAGTGAAAGAAAATGAAGATTATCAAGAAAATATTAGCCCTGAGATGATTAATAAATGGGAAAAAGATTTACAAAAATTAGCTTTTCAAGAAAGATCGATCGTCGATGAATTTGCTGAAGATTTAGCAGAAGAAATCAAAAATACTGTAACAGATTTTCGGGAAGTAATCAAAAAATGTTTTTTACACACTTTTTTGTTAACGTAGGGGTTGAACATTATTAAACCTGTCTTCACAATTGATTTTAATAGCTTTCCTATCTGAATTGTAAGAATTTAATCCTCCCTAACGCTTATTATCGGAATCTGAGACTCTTTTATAAAGAGGCTGTCATATTGCCTCTTAGAAAGTTTAACCAAGTAGATTCGGATAAAGTATTTTTGCTAATCCGAGTAAAAAGGCAATTAAAATCCCATAAATTACACTCCGAGAGATAAACTCAAGGTTATCTAATCTTTTCCCTAATCCGTTAACATCGCTTTTAATGGTAGCTATCTCAACTTTGATAGTAGTTAACTCCTCAAATATTTTCTCGAATTTACTATCTATTTTTTCAAAGTTTCGATCGACTTGCTCAAATTTAGAGTTAATTAAATCCCTTAACTCTTTTAAGTCATTATCTGTTACTGTACTCATGGTAAAATTCTCATTAAGATAAAAAATTGATTAGGGGTAATTTGCTCTTACTCGTGACACTCCCACGCTGACCTAAGGTACAGGCGTGGGCTTCCAAATATCGCTACTTGGATTTTCTGCTTCTCAGGG
The DNA here is from genome assembly GCF_050753365.1 of Geminocystis sp. CENA526. Lineage (NCBI taxonomy): Bacteria > Bacillati > Cyanobacteriota > Cyanophyceae > Chroococcales > Geminocystaceae > Geminocystis > Geminocystis sp. CENA526. Next base: position 1,108 of record NZ_JBLZFY010000029.1, on the reverse strand, counting down.
TGGTTCTAGCTGTCGATTTCTCCACAGCCCCGATACCATTCTCCTTCACAGACTGCAACACCGTCTGCCCAACGGCTAGGAGTCCACGTTGCTCTATTATCATAGCGGCGGCAACATCTCTGTCGATAGTAAAACCGCACTCAGAACAACAATGGACTCGTTCTTTCAAATCTTTTTTTCCTGTAAGAGTATTGCAATTTGGACAAGTTTGAGACGTATAATCTTTATCTACTTTGAGAAGATATACGTCTCTTTTTTTTGCTACTAGAGTCAGAATATCGACAAAAGCACCAAAGGCAAAGTCTAGGGAGTGTTTACGCAACATCCCCCTTCCCCATGACTTAAAGTCTATGGCTTCTATGAAAATCATCTTGGCTTGATCACACAAATAATGAGCTAGTTTAAAATGATAATCTTTCCTGACTCTGTGGATATATTCGTGTAACTGTGCAATTTTCTTACAGGCTTTTTTCCAATTATTAGAACCTTTTACTTTGTCTTTTAGCTCACGTTGCAGTGATGTCAACTTGCTTTGTAAGCTGATTAAAAACTTAGGTCTATCAATAATTTCATTTCTGGATGTAGCTACAAGGCTAGAAAAACCCAAATCAATACCTAGACTAGAATAAGCTAAATCTGGAATTGGGTCAGGGATATTTCCCTCAGACTCGATTGTACAAATGACGTACCAACCTGATGCTTTATTCACTACTTGGACTTGCTTAACTACGAATCCTTCGGGAATCGGTCGATGCAAGTTAATTTCAATATCGCCAATTTTCGGCAATTTGATTTGATTACCAACAATAGGATTAGTCTTAAATTGAGGAAACACCATTGAGCGAATCCTTTTACGAAAACGGGGAAAACCATACCCTCTATTATGAAAAGACCTGAAAGCCTTATCTACTTTACCAACAACCTCTTGAAGAACCTGAGAGGGTACTTCTTTTAATTCAGGATTTTCTTTTTTTGCTTCCGTCAATTGACGCTTTTGGTAGTAATAGTCGGGATATTTCGTTTCCGCAGGAATAATATACTCATTAACCAACGAGCATTGATCAACAGGAGACTTCCTCGATTTTATCCAATCTTTTCGTTCTGCCAG
>NZ_JBLZFY010000028.1:0-43335 GCF_050753365.1 Geminocystis sp. CENA526 | reverse complement strand
CCCCTCTTCCCCCTCTCCACCCTCTTCCCCCTCTTCCCCCTCTTTGCCTTTTCCTAATCATCTTCACCATTTTATGGTTCACTCAGGTTGCTTATTGAGGGATAATAACCGATAATTAAAACAAATGTGATTATCAAAGAATTTTAAAATATGCCTGATTTTCTCTTAGAAATTAGTACAGAAGAACTACCTGCGGATTTTATTGATAGTGCCATCAGTCAATGGCAAAGTAAAATTAAACAAAATTTGACTGATGAGTTTTTGAACCCAAAAGATGTTAAGATTTACGGTACTCCGAGAAGATTAGCTGTATTGATAGAAGGATTAGAAAGTAAACAGCTCGATCGAGAAGAAGAAATTAAAGGACCTCCTGTGGCTAGTGCATTCAAAGATGGTAAAATTACCCCTGCGGGGGAAGGTTTTGCCCGTAAACAAGGAGTAAATGTCGAGGATTTTCACATCAAAGCGACAGAAAAGGGAGAGTTTATCTTTGTCAATAAAAAAATAGAAGGCAAGGAAACCACCGCCATTTTAGAGAATTTAATACTCCAATGGATTACTAAATTAGAAGGTAGAAGGTTTATGCGTTGGGGTGATGGAGATGTGCGCTTTCCTCGTCCTATTCGTGGTATTGTTGCTCTTTGGGATAAAGAAGTTTTACCTATTCAATTAGTCAATGGTTCAGTTACCTTAAACAGCGATCGAGTTACAACAGGACATCGTATTTTAAACCCCTCCCCCGTTACCATTGATGCACCTGATAAATATATAGACTCCCTAGAAAAAGCATCAGTTTTAGCGGATGTTAACACCAGAAAAACGAAGATAGAAGGGGAAATCAAGATTTTAGCGGATACGGTAGGGGGAAAAGCGGAAATTTACCCCGATTTGTTGACAGAAGTGACGAATTTAGTTGAGTATCCCACCGCCGTTTTAGGCAAATTTGAACCCGAATTTTTAGCACTTCCTGCTGAAGTTATTAGTACTGTGATGGTGACACATCAGCGTTATTTTCCCATTAGAGACGAAAAAGGGCAATTATTACCTTATTTTATCACGATTTCTAATGGTGATCCCAAAAAATCTGATATTATTGCCACAGGAAACGCTAAAGTTATTCGGGCAAGGTTAGCCGATGCACAATTTTTCTATCAAGCGGATTGTGATGAGCATTTAGAGACTTATTTGCCACAATTAGAAACGGTGACTTTTCAGGAAGATTTAGGCTCAATGCACGATAAAGTTAACCGTATCATTGCTATTAGTCAACAAATTGCGGAACAATTAAACCTTGATGAAGCACAACGTACCGAAGTGGAAAGCACTGCTTCTTTATGTAAAGCGGATTTAGTTACCCAGATGGTGTATGAATTTCCTGAGTTGCAAGGGGTTATGGGAGAAAAATATGCCCTTGTTAGTGGAGAGTCGGCTACGGTAGCGAAGGGAATTTTTGAGCATTATTTACCGAGAAATGCAGGAGATATGATGCCAGAAACTCTTAATGGGCAAGTAGTGGGCATTAGCGATCGATTAGACACCATAGTTAGTATAATTGGTTTAGGTATGATTCCTACGGGTTCGAGTGATCCTTTTGCCTTAAGACGATCGGCGAATGCTATCATTAACATCACATGGTATGGTAATCTTCAGCTTAATTTGTTGACATTATTAACTCAAGCCTGTGAAGAATTTGTCACTGCACATCCAAAAAAAGACTCTCCTTTAAACATCATTAAAGAGTTTTTTGTGCAAAGAATTAATACTCTTTTACAAGACGAATTAAACATCGATTATGATTTAGTTAATGCCGTGTTAGGTGACAATGATGCTGAGTATATAGAAAGGGCATTAAACAATTTATTAGATGTAAGAGATCGAGCTTTATTTTTACAGAAAATTCGTAATGAAGGTACTTTAGCGAACATTTATGAAACTGTCAATCGATCGACCAAATTAGCCTCTAAAGGTAGTTTAAACAGCCAAGAATTAACACCTAATAATGTGATTAATCCAGATTTATTTGAGTCTATTTCTGAACAAGAATTATATCAAGGTTTACTAGAATTAGCACCCATTAGTCAACAGGCAAAAAGTGAAAGTAACTATCAATTATTAACGGATGCTTTACTAAAAATTAATCCCCAAGTAAGCAACTTTTTTGATGGTGAAAATAGCGTTTTAGTTATGGCAGACAATGAAGAAGTGAAAAATAATCGCCTTAATTTGTTAGGTTTATTGCGCAATTATAGTCGCATCCTAGCTGACTTTGGTTCGATCGTCAAGTAGCACCAAGTTCGGACAATGAGTTACATTGATTTTGTAGGTTGGGTTAGTGATAACGTAACCCAACAAAATGTTATAAACCTTTATCTAGGGTTTGCTGAAAAAGTATTTTGATGAAGATAGGGAAGAGCGGATTTGGGAAAAGGGAAAAGGGAAGAGTAAACTTAGATGCGCCTTACTTTAGTAATCATTTTCATCCACTCGACGATTACGCCATACTTGCCAAGCGGTATAAATCAATAATAAGGTTGCCCCCAAAGCATAAACTCCACCACTAGGAAAACCAGAAAACACAAGGGCAAAACTACCCACCCACAAGGTTAAAGCATAGATAAACAACACTGTTAATCGTTGGGAAATTCCAGCTTTTAAAAGACGATGGTGTAAATGACGGTTATCTGCTAAAAATGGTGATTTGCCTTGCGCCACTCTCGAAAAAATTACCCAAGACATATCTAAAATCGGTACAGCTAAAATAATATAGGGTAAAATTACAGCAGTGACGGCGGCGGTTTTCGCTAAACCAATGACACCCACTCCTGCTAACATGAATCCCATAAAATAAGCCCCCCCGTCACCCATAAATATCTCGGCAGGGTTGAAGTTATATTTTAAAAATCCTAATGCACCTCCTGCTAAAGCGGCAGCGAGTAAGGCGGCAGCTGGTTGATTCATAAATAAACTGACAATCAACATGACAACAGCACCAATACCACATACCCCCGCCGCTAATCCGTCTAAACCATCAATCCAGTTAATAGCGTTTACCATGCCTACTAACCAAATTACCGTAATGGGAAGACTCAACCACCACATATCAATATTAATTAGATGCCCAAAGGGGATAGTAAAAAATTCGATTCTGACTCCTTTATACCATGCAAAACTAGCCACGATCGACTGCATAATTAAACGAGAGGAGGGAGAAAGATTAAATAAATCATCGGCTAAACCGATAAAAAAGAAAAATATTGCCCCTATTGTTACCCCCCAAATTTCGGCATCTTTTTCGGGTGGCAATACTCCAAAACCTCCTAACCACCATACTATTAATAATCCTGCTGTTGTACCTGCAAATATTGCTACTCCTCCTATGCGTACGATGGGTTTCCTATGTACTTTACGAGGATCAGGTTTGTCCACATGGCCACTTTTTAAGCCAATAGTTTTAACAACAGGCGTACTCCACAATACAACATTCATGGATACAAGAAAAGCGATAAGGTGATAAATTTCGTTGGTATAGGATGATGCACCATTCATGGGTTTGGTAAATTGAAGAATATTGAGATAAATGCCATATAAATCATAGCTTTATTAAGTAATATTAACTTGATTTGGTTATGGCTTTTTTTTAATCATTAACAATTAAAAGTTATCAATTATAATACTATTGTCTTGTTTTTCCTGTAAAGCGGTGTTTAAAGCATTGTCAGCTACTTCAATTAGGATATTAGCAGGTAAAGCCTGACTGGGAATCCCCGTAGCAATGCCAAAACTGAAACTAATATATTCGCTAAAATCTGAGTAATGGTGAGGTATTTGCAAATCTTTGATTTTTTTGTTAATTATTTCTGCAACTTTTTGCGCACCATCTTGATCTGTATTTGGTAGTAATATGGCAAATTTACCCTGATTAAATTTTCCCACACAATCCCCCGGTCTTTTGACAGTGGATTTAATCATACTGCCAATAATATTTAAACAATTATCAATTAAGTCTTTATCATGGTTTTCTTGATAGTTTTGAAAATCGTTAATTCCTGCCATAATTAAAGAGATATTTGTCCCTGCTAAATCTCCAAAATTCGATCGTTGTCTTGCCCCTCTTAACCATTCTTGGGTTAAATTTTTCTCAAATTCTTCTTGATGTGGTAAACTGCTCGATCGATCTTCTTGATTAATTTTTGCTAACTCTAATTTAGCTTTTTCTAGGGCTAATTTTAGTTTTTGATAATGGGGAATTAATTTATGAAGTTGATTAGTCTTTTCTGTTAATTCTTTACGCAGACTTTTTAGTTGTATCTGCATTGATATTTTATGGAGTATTTCGGCACTACTAAAAGGATAACTTATATAATCAGAGCCACCAGCATTAAACATGGTTTCAGCATCAAAATAACGTTGATCTCTATTAATAAAAATAACAGGGATATTTTCTCCCATTTCTAAGAGTTTAATTTTTTTACAAACTAAATAAACATCTTTATCTTTAAAAGTCGCATTTATTAAAACAACATCAGGATATTCACTATTAATTAAGTCTAAAAGTACAGGTTCTTCATCCGTAATAACTACTTTATAATTAGCCTCATGAAGTAGTCTTAAAAAAAACTGACTTTGTTCTTCTAAATCATCTAAAATAATAATTTTTTTGCTCATAATTTATGACTTGAATATTTATATAGCAATCACCGAATCAGTTATGATAAATTAATCGTTATAAAAATATGGAAAATACCATAACTATTCCCTATTCTCTTTTAAGATAAGATAATTCTCACAATCATAACTGATATAGCAATCCTAAATCATTCGTGAGAATTTGTTAGTTCAATTTATTGAACGATAAATGTTAGCTGTGGAATTTATTAGACATCTCCAGAAATGAAAAATTAAATCAATTTAGATATTGAAATCGTTAAATTAATATAGTTTATCGTCATTTTTAATCTGGTAAAAATAATTATTGGAGAAGTCTATTACACAGCGAGTTATTAGTTAAAACCATTATCCCAACGTGTAATGAATTACACGTCTAATAGCGATCGTTAAATAAATTTAACTCAATTTTCCCAAAAATATCACTGTTTTTCACAATAATTGATTTTCTAACCTAAAAAATGGCTAGATTTTTTGTTAATTATAGTTTTGAGTTAAATCAAATTTTGAGTGAAAAATTACATCGTAATCATTTACATTTTGAACACCCTAGGTTAAGGGGATAAAATTCTTATAAATCAGATAAGAATGCTATAATTATATTTTAACAAAATATTTAGGGTTTGCTGAATAAATCAAAAAGCTATTAAAATCAAAGGTTTAGACACACTATATTCGCCAAAAAAAAGTGTACATTTTTGACAATTTTTAGTCAAAAACTAGGCACAAAAACACAAATCTCTGCCTAGCATTATCAATAAACTTAAATTCAAACTGGCTTAACAAAGTTTTTCGAGGCTTTTTTGCTCAATATCTGTTAATTCTCGCCATTGTCCGGGGGCTAATCCTGTTAAACTTAATTCTATACTAGGATTGATGCCAATTTTCACCCTGACTAATCTTAACGTAGGATGTCCTACTGATGCTGTCATTTTTCTTACTTGACGATTACGCCCTTCTGTTAATTGTAACTCTATCCATGCTGTAGGGATTTCTTTTCGGTAACGAATGGGAGGATTACGAGGTGGTAATTGTGGTTCATTCATTAGTAATTTTGCCGTTGCTTTTTTGGTTTTTTTCCCTTGAATGACGACTCCCGTTTCTAACTGTCGTAAGGCTTGAATAGAAGGGATATTTTCCACTTGACTCCAATAGGTGCGCGGATGGGCAAAACTAGGTTCACAAAGACGATGTTTTACTCTATTATTGTCAGTTAATAACAATAAACCTTCACTGTCAAAATCTAATCGTCCTACGGAATAAATATTCGGGATATTAATATAGTTTTTCAAGGTTTCTCTATTATGAGGGGTGTTATCCGTAAACTGACACATTACATGATAGGGTTTATAAAATAAAATATATTTATACTTCATTAATCACTAACAATTTTAAGATTCAATAGAATTTTATCAGAGAATAAGGGTTCGATCGAGCTTACAATGTGACAAAAATAAAGGCTCTTTTACTTTAAGTATAATTTGTTCTTGACATTTCAAAAATAGTTGATATACTTTCTTAATCATCGATCGTATAACTATGGGATTGATGAAATAATGATAAAGTGCTTAAATAAAACAAAATTTTAATTTTGCTCAGTAAACTTAAAGATTTTTTTGAATTAATTATTCTCAATTAGGTATTTTGTCATGGGGTATTAAATTTTAGGAGTTGTTAAAATATTTCAGTGTCTATTTTTAATTATAATTCGGTTAATTCAGAGATAAATAGTAATTTACAAGGGGATAATTATTCCCCTGTTTTGGTGTTAAAAGAATTAGTTGCCAGTTTACAAAAAGAACAAAATAAAATCCAAAATTTACTAAGTTCTTTAAGTTTTGCTCTGCGTAGTTTTAATAATTTGAATCAGTTTTTAGAGTTAACTCCTTTAATGATAGCAAGAGTTACCGATGGTGAAGGGGGAGTTTTAATCCTTTATGATAAAAAAAATCAGGTAAAATTAGAGCAAATTTATTGTCAAAATAATCAATATAGAGAAAAAATAGTTAAGGCTTTTGAAACTGTCGTAGAAGATATTAATTATTATCAAAAAAAACTAGAAAAACAAGATATTTACCATAATCAAACTGATTCTTTTTCTGTATTAGTACAAGATAAGTTTCAAGAAAAATTATCCCATTTTTTAAAAATTTTTAGTACCCCTATTTTAATTAAAAATATTGAAAGGGGAAGATTATACGTTTTCAGTCAAGATTCTAATTATTTATGGACTCAAACTCGTAAAAAATTAGCTCAATTAGTAGCTGATCAAACGGCAGTGGCGATCGCCAACCATGAATTGACGGTTGAATTACGATCGAAAGAACGTCAAGATCGAGAATTAGAGATAGCCTCAGAAATCCAATCCAGATTATTACCGAGAAAATGTCCTGTTATCAAAGGCTTACAGATAGCCGCCAAATGTGAAACTGCTAATCGAGTTGGGGGGGATTATTATGATTTTATCCCCGTTAATTATGATCAATGGAATGAGAGTACATCAGAACTTTCTAATGCTCCTTGTGAACCATGGAGTATTGTAATCGGTGATGTCATGGGGAAAGGAGTACCAGCAGGGTTAATTATGACTATGACGAGGGGAATGTTACGAGCGGAGGTATTGAATCGTCATTCTCCTGCAAGAGTATTAGAACATTTGAATAGGGTTATGTATGCGGATTTAGAAAATTCTCATCGTTTCGTGACTCTATTTTATTCAGAATATGATCCTCAAAGTCAAACTTTACGCTATGCAAACGCCGCTCATAATCCCCCTTTATTATGGCGTAAAAAAGAACAAAAAATTATTCGTTTAGACACAGACGGAATGTTGATTGGGTTGCAATCTGATTCTCAGTATGAAGACAATTTTATTAACTTAGAATTGAATGATATTATCCTCTACTATACCGATGGTTTAACCGATGCAGTGAATCAAAATAACAAGAGATTTGACGAAGAAAATTTACATATTTGTTTTGATTATGCTTGTAAAAATTATGATTCTTCGGAGGAAATTCTTAATTATATTTTCCGTAAAATTGAAGAATTTATTGGTGTTGGTCACAAAAATACAGATGATATGACTTTGATTATCGCTAAATTTAATCCTAATGATTCAATTACCTGCAATATATAGCAGTCAGTTATGAGTTGTGAGAATTATCTTATTCTAAAAGGGAATAGGCAATGGGCAATAGTGATGCTATTTTCTATATTTTTTCTAATAATTGATTTCTCATAAATTATTCCTGATTGCTATAGATAGATATAAGAGTAATTAAAGTTAACCCAAATTCCCTCAGCAAACACTAATATTTTTTGTGCTTCGGGCTTCTAGCCCAATTTCTACCAGAAGTCTATTTAAATTTCATTTACACTTATCCCTAATTCCCTCAGTCTTGCCTCTAATTTATCAGCCCGTGCTTTTTCTTGTTCAGCCCGTGCTTTTTCTTGTTCAGCCCGTGCCTTTTCTTGTTCAGCTCTTGCTTTTTCAGCTAATGCTTTTTCTCTCTCCTCGTTGTAAGTAGAAAATCGATCGCCATTGGGGTAGTATATATTTAACTCTGGTTGTGCTAATTGAAAACGAATACCTAAACGGGGACTTATCCAACCGTCTATCTCTTCAATCATGGCTAATATATTATCTTCTTTGATAAAACCTGTTAAATCATTAATGTCGGGATCGTAAATGTAATATTCTTCTACTCCATAATGTTGGTAGAAAAGGAGTTTATTATACATTTCTTTGGCGGTATTACCGGGGGAGAGAATTTCAAACACCACTTGAGGGGCAATGTTATCTTCTTTCCACTGTTGATATGAACCTCGCTCTCCTTTTTCTCTTCCAAATACTACCATAACATCAGGAGCAACTCGTTTTTTATTATCTCCTTCTACGGGATACCAAAGCAAATCACCAGCGACAAAAACATCAGGATTATCAGCAAATAGCCAATCTAAATTAGTTTTGATGGTAGTAATCCAACGGAATTGAAGGGTGTTATCTGCCATAGGTTTACCGTCACTGTCAGGATAAATAATTTCTGGTTTAGAAGTTTTTTGAAGTTGAGCAACCATATTATTTTAGAATACAAATCTGGTTAATTATTGTCATCATAACAATTTAAGGAATTTACAGTTCATCTAAATTAATCCCTAATTCTCTTAGTTTAGCTTCTAATTTATCAGCCCGTGCCTTTTCTTGTTCAGCTCTTGCTTTTTCAGCTAATGCTTTTTCTCTCTCCTCGTTGTAAGTAGAAAATCGATCGCCGTTAGGATAGTATATCTTTAACTCTGGTTGTGCTAATTGAAAACGAATACCTAAACGGGGACTTATCCAACCGTCTATCTCTTCAATCATTTCTAATATATTATCTTCTTTGATGAAACCTGTTAAATCATTAATGTCGGGATCGTAAATGTAATATTCTTCTACTCCATAATGTTGGTAGAAAAGGAGTTTATTATACATTTCTTTGGCGGTATTACCGGGGGAGAGAATTTCAAACACCACTTGAGGGGCAATGTTATCTTCTTTCCACTGTTGATATGAACCTCGCTCTCCTTTTTCTCTTCCAAATATTACCATAACATCAGGAGCAACTCGTTTTTTATTATCTCCTTCTACGGGATACCAAAGCAAATCACCAGCGACAAAAACATCAGGATTATCAGCAAATAGCCAATCTAAATTAGTTTTGATGGTAGTAATCCAACGGAATTGAAGGGTGTTATCTGCCATAGGTTTACCGTCACTGTCAGGATAAATAATTTCTGGTTTAGAAGTTTTTTGAAGTTGAGCAACCATATTATTTTAGAACACAAATCTGGTTAATTTATTGTCATCATAACAATTTGAGAGATTTACAGTTCATCTAATTTACCCCTAATTCTTTTAAAAGAAGAAAATGAGATGATTTTAGATTTGAATGATCTCAATGGCTTTGTTGAAAACACAAGGAGACGATCGAACTTCCAAGAATCATCACAGAATCCTGCTGTAAAATACCTCAAAATTCAGTTACCTATTTAGTGACCTCAGTTCGACATAAAAGACTTCTCCATTAATTAAGATTTTAAGGGCTGAAGCCCTTACTACGAAATAATTAAAAATAATTTTTGGAGATGTCTAAAGAAAATGATGAAAACTAGACAGGAGGACAAGTGGACGGGGAGAAAAATTCTCAATATTTGATGTACTTTTGAGAGAATTTTATTCATTCACCAGAAATACAATCTGCCTGTCTGCCTGTCTTCGGAGTCTTCCAAGTCAGCCCTCACCTATTTTTATATCGAACTCAGGTTTTAGTGGGTATAAGTTACCCCAAGCTAGTTGAAAATCTGTCTGATTACCGTTGAGATAATTTTGAAAATTGGTAAATTCAGGGGAATTATCAGGGAAAATTACTAATATTTCGATAAATTTTTGCATAGACAATCTCTTCGCCAATATTGATAATTCCACTCAGTGATTTCCGTTTCAATCCATTCTTTGCAACTATACACTAAACATTTCCAAGCTCGATCGAAATAATATTTAATTCTAATAATATCTCCTTGAGAAACTCCCCCTTTGATGACAATTTGATTCGGCATTCCCTGAGTAACATTAGGCAACGCAGGAGAGACTATTTCATAACCTAACTTTGTTGCACATTGACAAATCACCCAAGACATCAAAGACAGTATATATGAACTACCATACAAATCTCTTAATTTACGAGATTTCTCGATAAACGCCTGTACAGGTGCAAAAGTAATGACAGTATATCCTTGATCTGTGCGTATTTCTTTTAGCATAAATACTCCTTAATTATCGAAAAAAATAATCAAAATTTCGACAAACAAAGGCTAAGGGGATGCCCCACCCTTGTTTGCTCAATACGAAGGGGATGCACCGCCCTTTATTCCCCTGATTACTAGGGGTTGTAATATAATCGATCAATAAATTCTCTCAATAATGCTACGTTAATTTAACTTTAGTATGAATTTCCTAGTCATAGACCAAATTATTAATATTTTGTAATATTCGAGATAAATAACCTTAAAATTAAAGATATTGTAGGTTGGGTTGAGGATACGAAACCCAAAAAAATCACTAAAGATAACCATAATCATTTTCTTCTGAATCTTGATCTTGACAAGGAGAGGGAATACCACAGAATAAACAATCTTCATTATGCAAATATTCGGGCGCAGTCTTTAACCATTCTTGGGCGGGAAAATGATAAATCCAATCTAACCCTTCATCTACATTGAGAAAACCAGCGAGGATTCCATGAATGATACCCACAGCACTACTAGCACAAATACTATTTAACCAAAAAACGGCGGGGGCTTCCACATCATCAAGATAACCCCTAGTATTTGCCAATTCAGTAATAACAGAAGGAGCGATTTCTAACGCAGATTGTTGTAAATTGATTATGTTACCGCACATTAAACACCAACCACCGCCGACAGGCGGAATCGTGATTCGAGCAAACATTTTCGGTGTACCATCAGATTGTACTTCGATGTGAGTGCCTAAACAGATTAACGGGCGTTGATATTTTAAAGCTAATTCTTGGGCAATTTGTCGGGAATGGTGATTATCCGTAGCCACTACAATTAAGTCATAATTAGCAATTTCTTGACTATTTTCCATTTGCTCAAGGGTTGTTTTTTGAGTCATAATATTATTATCTTCGGGATAAATTTTACTCAGTAAATGTTTAACATATTCAACTTTTGACCATCCTTTTTTTACCATTTCTAATACAGCACAAGGAGTGCGATTAAGGTTCACTAATTCTAAATCATCAGGATCAATTAATAACCAATTTTTTACCCCTAAACGTCCTAAATTTTCTGCAAATAATGCCCCAATTCCACCACAACCAATTAACGCAATTTTTAGTTGACTTAGTTGTGTTTGAAACCCTTGACCAAATATTTTTTGACGTGAAAATATCAAGGGTATTTCTTCTAAACTTTCTGATGGATTTTGCTCTATTTCTAACCAATCAGGACAAAATTTAATCGTTTGAAAATCTGTACCTTGATGATTCCAAAGTCGAAATTGATAGTTTTCTAAATTCTCATCAAATACTCCCGAAATTAAGTCTGGTTGATAAGTAAAAGTATCTGTTAAAAATTTTGCATATTCTGATTCATATCGATCGTCCACACTAGAAAAATGAGGTAATTGATTACCAAAATGAGTATGAAGATGAACCACATTTAACTCTTGATTTTGTAGATATTCTTCTAATAAATAATGATGCAATTTTTGCTTTACCACTAAACCACTAGGAGATTGATATTCATAACAGTCTTGAGAAGGAATTATCCAATGTTTTGGTATATATCTAACGTTTTGAAAATGATCAATTTGTTTTTCACAAAAAATAAATCCAATGATTTCTTCATGATCTGGTTTTAATGCCAACATAGAAGAGCGAATTTTTTGCCACATTTGAGGGGGAATATGTAGAGATATTTTCATAGGAATAAATCAGTTAAATTTCCAGATAAAATTGTGTTTATGGTAGGGGTTAAACAATGTTCAACCAAACTAAAATATTGATTATTTATAGCTTTATTTGGACTTAAGAATTTGTCCGAAACGAAAATTAAGATTAATAGAGATTGCTTCGTGCCTCGCAATGACAGAATAGGCATTATTCTTAATAAATAACCCAATAAAATTAGTCAGTGTTAATGGCGTGTTTAGCCGTGATAAATAAAGTTGCTAAATTATGCCCTTTTTCGGGATTATTAGCAGGGCGCCAAGCATTAACCCATCGCTCTTGATTAAAACCTCCTCCTAAACCCACACAATACCAATACCAACCTTCTTCACTGAGAAAAGGTGCACCGTAATAACTTTGTCGGGTAAAGTGATGATCTCCTTCTCCTACAGTTTTCCATGGATAATTTAAGTAACAACCAATGGGAGGAATTTTTGGATATTCAGGGGGTAATAAAAAGAGAATATCCGTATTAGAAACAGTAAATTTATTCGATGATAAAGCCATAGCTTTTACTAACACTGCTGTGTACGATCGATTTTCTATTTGTTTCCTGCCAACGATGATATTTTTGCCTACTTTTTCCAGTATTTTTAGTTCACTACTAATTCTTCGATCGAGCTGAAAATTGGACTTATTATTAATAAATTGGATCGCCATTTTTATACTAATTTTTATTGAGAAATTTAAACTAAGTTCCCCCTTTTTTAAGGGGGGTTAGGGGGGATCATATTCCTATGATTCATTTAGGATTGCTAAAATAGTATTTAACCTTTAACAATTTTAGGAACAGTCCAAACCTTTGAACCTTCTTTAAGGGCTTCGTTTTCTTTCAAGGGTTTTGTACCCTTAAAACCTTCTTCCATCACATCATCATTACCGATTTCTGGTAATTTTTTTCTGAGTTCTTCCACCGTTGCACCTTCGGGTAAATCCACTAATTTACCGTTAACAATTGCTCTCATTTTATGCTCCTATTTAACTATTAACTGTGGTGATATAGTCGTCCTAAATCATTTGTGAGAAATTTAAACTAATTCCCCTCTTTGTTTAGTTAGGGGGGGATCATATCTCAGGAATCATTTAGGAACGCTATATTAATTAATTCTCTTATTGAGAAATTATTAGATTTATTCTCATTTTTATCTGTATTAATGATCGTAAATCCTAATATTAAAAAACCCATAATAGCAGTTATGGTAACTGTTAAAAATTTACGATGAACACGAGTATTTAATAACATTAAACTTGACTGAATAGGAATTAATTTTTCCTTTTCTACCTTGCTAATTTTTTGTTCTAAACTTGTCACCAATAACTTTAAAGATTCTATTTGATGATTTTGCTTAGTTAAAGTTAGCTGTAATTGATCTGATTGGTTAATAATTTCCTCTAATTTCTGTTGCCATAACTGAGATTCTTCCGAAGGTTCAGTAATTAATTTTCCGTTAATTATTTCCATCATTTCTCCCCTCTAATTAAAGATATTAATATTACCAATACGGTGACACTCTTGGTTATTATTTTGAGAGTTAAATTGATCAAAAATAGGGATCAAATCAATAACACTATTAGCAGAGTTTTTTAACTCATTTCCTAAAGTTTGTCCGATGGCTGCTACTTCCACTCTAATGCCTCGTCTTCTTAATTTTTCTGCGAGGTAAGCAAAATCTGAATCTCCTGTCAGTAACACCACTATATCAGGGCGAACCTCTAAAGCAAATTCTAAGGCATCCATTGCCATGACTACATCGATATTGGTTTCAAATTCGTCACCCTTTGCTTTTCCTTCTTTAGTGACTACCACAAATCCATTACTTTTTGCCCAATAAATGAACTTTTCTTTGCTTTTTCGGGCTTCTTCAAAGCGTTGTCTTGCGGGGGGTAAACCTACATAGATTACCATTTCGATTAATTCTCTCCCCTCGGCGGAGTCGGCGAGGTAGTCTCTGATTTTTGTCCAGTCTAGTCGGCGATTAAAACTTTGAGCTGCGATCGTGATATTGTCACTATCAGCAAAAATCATCACCCTTCGTTTGATTTTCATTATCAATTTTTCATTGGTTTTAATTTTCCCTATTAAAACAATCCCTAGGAAAAGGGGTTTTCCCAAAAAAATTAACTTAATGGATTCGATCGATCGTCCCTAAATTCTCCCCTCTTTTCCTCCTTGATTTTTAAAATCGACACAATAAGCTAAAACCCCGAAAAGCTGATTCTTTCGTCAGATTGTGTCGATCCATTGCCAAATAAGGGTTTGAGATACCTTCTCCTCTTGTGCAAAAATGATATTTTGCGTTAAAATAACTATTGTGTCGATTTGACGCCTAAAACCTTTATGGTATAAGCTCTCTGAGACGAAGACTTCCCTTTTTAGGGGAAACTAATTGAATGGAAACAAGAAGAAATTCACTCTCAAATCATTCAAATTCTAACACTTCTTCCCTTTTTAGGGGAAACTAATTGAATGGAAACAGTGAATGGTGATGTAGCAGGTACATTTTGGGCTTTAACCTTCCCTTTTTAGGGGAAACTAATTGAATGGAAACTCTCAGCTTCTTGCTGAGCTTTGAAAACCCCAGAGAACTTCCCTTTTTAGGGGAAACTAATTGAATGGAAACTAGGTACCTGCATTAGTTACCTGCGTCATAAGATCTCCTTACTTCCCTTTTTAGGGGAAACTAATTGAATGGAAACCTAAATTTAAATCTTTTTTATTTATCATAATTTAGAAACTTCCCTTTTTAGGGGAAACTAATTGAATGGAAACTAGATGAAGCAACAGCTAGTTTAGTACAATAATGCTCTTCCCTTTTTAGGGGAAACTAATTGAATGGAAACTCTTGGTCGGGATTGTACCCAACTCCATCGTTTCCTCCAGCCTTCCCTTTTTAGGGGAAACTAATTGAATGGAAACAAAACTTAATATCTCCCATAGTTCCTGTAACTTTAGCCCTTCCCTTTTTAGGGGAAACTAATTGAATGGAAACATTTTAATTTATATATCTAATCTGAATCATTAAATTAATAAAAAAACTTCCCTTTTTAGGGGAAACTAATTGAATGGAAACAACCTTCTTCAAGAAGGCAACCAGGGGCTACCCCTAAGCCTTCCTTCCCTTTTTAGGGGAAACTAATTGAATGGAAACTCCTTCTACACTAAATCCTGTTCTGTTAATCATAACTGCTTCCCTTTTTAGGGGAAACTAATTGAATGGAAACAACGTTGTAAACCAAAAACATCAAATTAAATGATGTAAGATTTTGGCGGAGCTTCTGGAGGTTGACTGCCAAGGGTTAAAATTTGAGAAGTTGCATTACTAGAAATCCAATAAAACCTCACATTATCTTCAGAAGTTTTCACTTTTTTTTTCACTTTCTCAAATAAATCCTTCATTTCCGACAAAGTTAAAAAGCATTCAAATACAGAAAATTGAACTCTGTTACCATAGCCTTCTAAAAAATTAGATAAATTATTGCGTCTTTTATTGTCGGGAATGTCATAAACAATTATTACCATTTTTTTCTACGCCATTCTGATAAAAGGTTTATAGTTTTCTTTTTCTAACAAACTACGTTTATAACGTCTAATTTGTAGTTGAATTACCTGACGATAGGAAACTGGCGATCGTAAATCAGGGTGAGATACTAATTCGTCCATGCGAGTTTCAAAATGTTTGAGAAAAGTTTTTCTAGCTTGAGGTAACAAATAAACGCCTTGGTTATTAGATAGTTGAAAATCTTGAGGTGTAAAAATTCCTTTGTTAATAATTTTAATCACTAAACTATCTACAATTACAGAGCGAAATTCCTCCATTAAATCAAAAGCAAGATAGGGTTTTTTCTTTTCTCCATAATGCAAATTACCAAAATAAGGAGATAAACCTTCAGCAATTATTAACGATAAAACATTGTTAAATAAGAGAGTATAACCGAAACTTAAAAGAGAGTTAACAGGGTCTTGGGGAGGTTGACGATTACGAAGATTAAAGGTAAAATTATCATTGACAATTAATGTGCCTAAAGCAGAAAAATAACGAGAAGCTCCGATGCCTTCATAACCTCTGATACTATCAATTTCATTGACTAAAAGTAAGGTTTTCAAATCAGAGTTAATTCCTGCAATGGCTTCGTTAACTAAAGAGCTTTTTCGCTTCCGATTTAAACGTAATAATAACTGCTTAGAATTGTTTAATTTACCGATGACAATTTCCTGAGCAATTTTAAATTGATAAGGCAACAATTTATGACATTCGATTTGAATTAATTGTAAATTTAGATTAACGGAATCTTCACTCCATAAATGCCCTCTATATTCTCCCATTTGACTAGAATAAATAACAGGAATATTCTGTTCTAAACAGGCACAAATTACTTGAGTTGTTAATTGAATATTTCCAAAAACCATGATTCTTTCTATTTCTCGTATGGGTATTTCTAGGGAAGGATTTTTGTCTAAATAAATGATAAATCTGAGATGATCTTTAAATAAGGATGTACCCTGTTCTAATAAATATAATGTTGCCATTTCTTGATGCCATGTATTTCTTTTTTGATAATGATTTTTAGTAGCCGATATTGATGATTTATTCAGCAATAAATTTGTTTCTTTTGGGGATTTATTACTGATATTTTGGGAGAAAAAACTATTATCCTCATTAGTAATAGTTAACGATAAATCTGATAAATTAAAATCATCTATGGTGCTGAGAAAATTTTTTTTTTACTATTATTTTTTGACTCTAGGGGGAAAATTGCCTTTTCTAAAAAACCATGCCCTAAAAAACGAAATCCTATAGAAAAATTAGTAATTTGAGTTTTGTAAGGATGAAGTTGTAAACGGAGTTGTTCAAAAATTTTTGTTATTTCTGAATGGATTTGTAAAATAGATTTTTGGCTTTGAGATAAAATCAAAAAATCATCGGCATAACGTATTAATTTAACTTCAGAAGCGGAGATAATTTTATCAAATTCATCTAAATAAATATTGGCAAGTAAGGGGGATATAACTGCTCCTTGGGAGATTCCTTTTTCACTAATTACTATTCCTTGTTTTGTTAAATAACCCACAGAAAGCCATGCTTTAATTAAGCATAAAATACCGGGTATGTTAATCCAATTTCTCACGGATGATAGTAAAATTTGATGATCAATGTTATCAAAATATTTAACAATATCCCCATTTAAAACCCATTGATAACCTAAATCTCGCCAGTGGGCAACTTTTTTTACCGCATCTAAATAGGAGATATTTGGGCGGTAAGCAAAACTGGAGTCAGAAAAGTGTTTTTCAATGAGGGGATTGAGAATATTTAATAGGGCTTGTTGCACAATTCTGTCTCTGACGGTGGGTATTCTTAATTCTCGCCAACTGTCATGGTTTTTGGGGATTAGTATTTGTTGATAAGGTGACGGTTGATAAGTGTTATTGGCGACTTCATCTCTGAGTTGCAGTAAATTTGTTTTTTGCTGAAGGGCAAATTTTTCGATGGTTTCGCCGTCAATTCCTGCACATCCTTTATTTTTTTCTACTTTTTGCCAAGCATTTTCAAAGTTATGGAAAGCGAGAAATTGATTAATAATTTCTGTTGAGGACATTTTTGATTGATAGTTTTTTGATAGGAATAATCAATAGGATAAAAAAACCAAAGAAAACCCCTTTTCCTCCTTTGATTTATGATTGAAAATGTAATCAAAAAAAGAGGATGAATATATGTCGATTATTGTGGAAAGTCGCCGTCGTCGTTTAGAGAATATTCAAAAAGACTACCCAACAGCTACGATTATTGATGTGACATCGAAAGGTGAGCAACCTTGGGTTAAGTTTAGTCCATTTTATCCCCATGGTAATATTCCTGTGCCTTTTTATCCCCGTTGGAAAAGTGAAAGTGTGGAGGGAATTTGGCAAGGTTTAAAGGTGTTTGAAACGGCGGGAGTCGATCGAGCTAAAATGAGTAATCAAGACATGAAAAATATTAAACGTACTGTGAGAAAATATGGTAAATGTAAAGGGCATTCCGCAGGTTATACGACATTATTAGGTTATCTTGATGCGAGAAAATTAATTTATCTTCCTAGCTATCTTTGGGTATTAGAAAATCCCCTCGCTGATTTGGTGAAAGAATTACGAAAAATGTCTGAATCTCAAACAGTAATTTTGTTAGATTATGAAACCAATGGAGAGGTTGAAAATTGTAAAAAACCCCTGTCTCATGCCTATTTAATTAAATATTATGTAGAAGGTAATTATCCCATATTTGAAAAGTAATGATGAGATCATCATAGGCTCGATCGAGCTTCCCTAAATTCTTCCCTATTTTCCTCCATGATTTTCAAAATCGACACAATAAGCTAAAACCCCGAAAAGCTTATTCTTTCGTCAGATTGTGCAGTATTTCACAAAAGAATGGTAGAAATCCCCGCCAATCATAAATTCAAATTAGATATTGATATAGAAGAAGACACTATCCGATGTTATTATGAACCCGTAGAGACACAGGAAGAAGACACATAATTTAAGAATTTGTAGGTTGGATTAGCGAAAGCGTAACCCAACAAAAATCGCATCTAAATTGATTTATCGCATTTGTCCAGTTGTTTAGCACACTCAGAGATTCTTCACGTTCATTCAGAATGACAATTAGACATCTCCAATAATTCCTGAAATAAGGGCGCTTAGCCCTCACTACGAACCAGGGTGGGAGGATCAAATTATCTGGTAGCAATACGGGCAAGATGCCTGTTTTACGGTGAAGTGAAAATAATTATAAATCTAGGTCAACATTTTCAAATTTTTGAGGCATTTTATAATCTAAAGTATCAGAAAATCTTGCACCTTGAATATTAACCTTTCTCAATTTTAAAGAACTCCAATTAGCCGAATATAAATCGATATTAGTAAGATTAGTACGGTATAATTTAGCAGAGCTTAAATTGCATTTTTGTAGATTTGCCCAAGTCAAATTACTGTCAGTTAAATCCGCAAAACTAAGGTTAGCTTGTTCTAAATCTGCATGGGCTAAATTAGCACCTTTAAAATTAACTCGATATAAATTAGCACCCTGTAAAAAGGCATTATTAAGGTTAGCTTTTTGCAATTTACTCTGACTTAATTCTGCTTCTGTGAGATTAGCAAAACTAAGATTAGCCTCCTGTAAATTGACATGGGTTAAAGATGAACCTCTTAAATCTGCACCACTAAGATTCGCTTTTTTTAGATTAGTATTTGTAAGTACTATATGACTTAAATTTGCCCTTTCTAAATTTACTCCTTCTAAGTTTAATTTGATAAATTTGGCATTACTTAAAACCGCCACTAAATCTTTAACAAAACGTAAATCTGAATGGGTTATATCGATATTGTCTATATACTCATTTAATTCAACATCGATGAATTTATAACCTCTAAAATCTCTTTCTCCTTGCTGATAAATCTGTTCAAATTGCTTTTGATCGATCGTTTTTTTAAACCAAAGTCCTTGTTTTCTTAATGTTTCGATCATTGTTTTTTTTCTCCTATTTATTATTATCTGAATTTACGCAAAAATAAGGATATTCTGTCATTGCGAGGTAACGAAGCAATCTCAAGTTATCAAGCATTTTATCCCCCCTAGCCTTTGAAAGGAGGGAACAAGATTACTAGGTTTTGGCTTCTTCTTCTGAGAGGTTTTCCATTGCTTCGATTAAGTTGTTAACGGTTTCAGGAAGTAAATCTAAGTATTGGTTTAATCGTCTTAAATATAAGAATGAATCAGACATTTGGCTTAAATTATGTTGTATTTTGGTGGGTTGTGCATATTCTTGGATATATTGATGATAGTAGGTTAAATCACGGATAAATTGTTTTAAAGATTTGTCTTGTTTTTTCTTGGCGATCGTAATGATAGAATTTAATAAACGAGTTAATTTTTCTTGTTCTTGTTTTAAAGCAGTGATTAAGTAAGGGGTAGGGGTAGGTTGGTTAATATCTTCCAGTAAATTGCGGATATTGTCACTGTCATTAGCAGGGTGGATAGTTTCAGCAAATTGTTTAACGATGTCTTTGAGATTAAGGGAAATTTCCGCAATGTTGTTATGGATTTGGATAAGGGTTTCTTTTTCTTCGGTAGCTTCCTCTTGTTTTTCTAATTCTAATTTATTGGCATATAACAAACTTAAATAATTACAGTCACCAGTTTGTTTAACATAGGTAATAAAATTTCTAATTAATCTTTCTTCAAATAGGGCGTTTTGAGCTAAATCATGTTTTATAATTTGCTCTTTTAATTCCTTTTCAACTAAACTGATAGAACTATGATTCATGGTTTTTTACCCTTTGATAATAAATACAATTTATTCAGTCACAAACAATGTCATTTCAAGAGATAGCGAAGGAATCTGAAAGGCTCAATCATCCTTCGCCATGCCCAAATAATCAAAGAAACAATTATTAAGATAAACTATGTTAGGAAAGGTCTTTTTCTTGGTTAATCTTGTCTAATCGGGCTTTATTTTCCATGATTAATTCTTTGTAAATTTGTTCTAATTGAATATCTCTTTGACGGGCAAAATCTTCATCACGGGATTTTAACACATCTTCACGGTTAGCGTAGGTAATGGTAATTAAAACGGCGGCGGCACTGCTAATAATAGAGAGAGAAAACAAGAATAAACTCAAACCTAAGTTAGCAAAGTCACCTTGACGTAATTTGTTAAAAAAGCTAAGGGTTGCCATTTGAACTTGAGTTACAGACGATCTTAAATTACCATCTTTATCAAAGTGAAATTCATATACTTCAGGAAATTCATCTCTTAAAAATGCTAAATCATTACCTCTTTGCGCACGGATACTTAATTTTTCATTTAAAGCCTCCTTACTCTGGTTATAAATAGCGTAATGTTGTGTTTCTAATACACTGGCACGATTACATAAGGGAACTTTGTCTAAAGGAGTATTACTCCAGTCTTTATCACGTTCACTCCATAAACCATTTACATCTACACGGAGTGCGTCATAATCTCTATCCTGTTCTGTCATTGTAGCTAACTTTGCTCTTCCTTGTTCACATTGTAATTTGGCGTTTTCGTATTGGGGAGAATCTAAGTTTTTCAGGGCTTCTACTTTGGCAATCTGTTCAGCGACGAAATAATCAACGGCTTGTTGCTGAATACCAGTGCGGTTCATAAGTAATTCTACTCCAATACCAGAGACAAGGGATTTAACTATACTAATACTGACCATGCCAAAAATACCAACATTTGCCCAAGCTCGATTTTTTTTGCTACGATTAGCAACGGTAGCCGCCGTTATGTTAGAAAAAGAAAGAACTCCAGCACTAGTTAACAATCCGAGAATAAGGGCTGGGAAAAAACTTAAAAAGTTGAAACAGAAGAAGTAAAAGGGTGCATTAGTAACAAAGTCAAATCCATTGGCAAAAGTATTAAGATAAGCTGTGATTTTGGCATCGTTTTTGACTTTATCGGTGACGTAAACATTACCGTAATAGTCTTTGGGATTAGCGATTAAACAAGAGCTTATTTTTTCGACTAATGATTCATCTTGGGGAGTTAATTTTTTGCCTTGTTCGGTAATTTCAACAACTTCACTACAATTAGGATCTTGTTTGATGAATTTAACGAGGATTTCAGCTTGGGATAATTCGGTAGTGTTGTCTGGTTTCATCATTTATTTACCGCTTTAGTATTCAACAATTATTAAGATAAACTAGGCTAGGAAAGGGGCTTTTCTGAGAGTTCGATCGAGCAGCGCCACTTTTAGTGATCGAGTTGTGGTGCGGTTTATTGATGAAAACCCTTATATCTCGTAAAGAAATAAATTTCTATTGTCGTGTAAGATTTTAATTTTGTGGGTATTGGGTAATTTTATTGTTAAGTCTTTGTGCCAAATATTGATTTGCTTTCCCTAATCTTTCCCAAATCAAGATTGCTTCTTGTCGATAGTTGATAATTTTTTCTTGACTCCAATGTTTTGGGGGTTGTTGTAAATTAGTAATACGATCGCACATTTTTACCATCCAAATTTCAGGAGGTTGTTGAGTAATTCTGTTGAGACTGTCCGACATTTGTTCCTGTTTGGTAGGTAATTCTTTATTTTTCGTTAATGCTAAAACTCCCTGAGCTACCTCAATACTAAATTCTTTCTTTATTTCCTCATAATTAATATCTGTATCTTCAATTGCATCGTGTAATAAAGCACATTGAATAAGTAAATCTGGATGTTTGATATTATCGCTATAAGTAATAGCCGTCATGGCTTCCATTGCTACGCTACCAATATGATTAAGATAAGGAACATTAGAACTAGGCATTAATTGACTTTGATGAGCAAAGGACGCAAAATTCCATGCTTTCAGATAAATTTCTGGATTCCAATATTTGATTTGCTCTGACATGATGATTGATTCAAAATAAATAATATTATAGTTCGATCGAACCTATATTTTCCCCTCCTCAAAGTTCGATCGAACCTATATTCCCCCCTTTCAAAGCAGGGTTAGGGAGGATTATTTAGCCATTGTTACCTAACAAAATTTCTCTAGGTGGTAGAGTTATAACTTATATATTTTCTCTAGGATTTCTTTATTATTTTTCGTTTCTTCATCTTGTAACAATCCAAACATAGAATTATATTCCAGATCATATATGATAATAAATAAATCATTAAAACGTCGCTTAACTATATCAACATAACTATATTTTCCTTCAAACCATTTATCTTTACATCTTTGGAAAAATTCTAATTCTAAGGATAAAGCCTGTTCAAAACAGTCCCTATACATTTTTACTCTAAATTCTCTCAAAAGACAATCAAATTGATGAAAAAAAACTTCATTTTTATACAGAGATTTAATTTCTAACACTTTTGGGCACCAGTATTCGTGCGTCTCTTTTTTTTTTACATATGGAGCAAAAACATAGTCAAATACAAACATAGTGATTAGGTGTAATTTATCCACCATCTCTAATTCTTGTTTTTTTCTTAATTCTTTTGATTCTTTTCGTAGTTTTGCGTATATTTGCTCTCTATTCATGTTAAAATTTAGCCTAATTAAGTATATTTTAATAATTACACAAAAAAACAAATGGATTGAATTATCCCCCCTAACCCCCCTTTCAAAGGGGGGAATCAGGTTTGTCGAACCTTTTTCAAAGGAAGGAACAAGAAATAATGCTCTTTGAAAGGAGAGAACATTATCTACAATTTACGGTAGGATTTTAATTGAAACGACTGGGAAATTCAACGGTTTCGACATGGGAAAGTTGAAGGCGGGTATCTTTCATTAATTCATATTTCATTATTTCTTCTTCTAGGTTAGATAGTAAATCCAATAATGTGGTTAACTGCTCTCCTTTTTGCTCCATTAAAACTCGGTTATGTTTATCGTTAGATTCTAATAAGGTTAATTCGCTGTAAACGTATTCTCGATATTGTTTTAATTGGGGGATAATATCCATAGTTTTAGTTCTGTTGAATTTACAGTTACAAAAAAAGATTATTACTTAAGCTAAGAAACGGGGTTTTCCTAATAGACTTCGATCTTAATTAAGATTCTAAGGTATTGACTAATTTATAAGTTATTCATCTACCAATTCCTGAAAAAGTTTTGCATAATCTTCTGGAAATCGCTCGATTAGATTGCGACGGACAATGGCGAGATTATAACTGATATTTTTGAGGATGAGCAACAGTGGTACAATTTGGTTTTTATCGATGGAATTATTGGCTTGATATAGTTCTTCTATAACTTTTTGAACTCCGATATGAGTAATATCTACAGATTGCAACAATTCTGACATTTCTAATTGGTGTAAGTTTTTTGCCATAAAAATTTTTAAATCTATCCCTTAATAAACAATTACTACGATAAATGAGGCTAGGAAAAGAGTTTTCTGAGGTGGGTTAGCCGAATTGTTCAAGCCATGTATTAAATTGTCAAGGTACGTTTTAGTGTCAGGGGGCTTATACCGTCAAGGTTTTAGCCTTTCAAATTGACACAAAGGTTATCATAACACAAAATCTTCACTTTGTGCAAGGGAAAATATCTCTTAAATTTTTAAGCCTCCTTTTTGTCTGGTGAGTTTGGTTAGTAGTAATCTCTTTAGAGATTAATTAACATTCATTATCATAAATGGGATTAGGAAAAGGGGTTTTCTTGAGGAGAAAATGCCATCACAACTCCGAATATCGAGGATGTTCCCCCCTAACCCCCCTTTGAAAGGGGGGAACAATAATGCCCTTTGAAAGGGGGGAATAAGAGCGTGGTTACAAGGCAATTAAACGGCAACCAGAATGATTGACAGGGGCATCGATTTCACGGTAAAGAATATCGATCCATTCTCCTTGATCTTTGGGAAAGTCTTTCCATTTTACGGCAAATACCCAATATTGTTCTAATTTTAATGCTTTACGAATACTATAGCCATTACGGCTTTTTAATTCATAGATTCGATCGAACCCTTTGTGTTGATTTTCTAGTAGAGAAACACCCACACGGATTAATTTACCCTCCTCATTTTCTAATTCCATGACGGCATCAATATTTAAAACATCCCAAAGGACAAAAATATCACTTAAATCATGACGTTTGTTTTTTGCCCATAAGAAACGTTTTGGTAGATATTGTTTAGCCACAAAGAGTAAATGTTCTACATTCAAATCGGGGGCGTTGAAAGCTAATACTCTTAATTGTGAAGCCAAAGTTTGAAATCTTAAACCTAACATTGAGTTTTCCTCCATTTCTATTTTTAGACACAGCGATCCTGCGGATCGTTGGTTTTATTTACAGAGGTAAACAATGCGTTGCGACTTGGTTAGGTTTAAGCCCTTTTTTGAGTCACATACACAATATAACCTCAAAATTTAATTTCGTCAAGGGTTTTTGAAAAAATTTTTTTTCCCTCGACAATTAATAAGATATATGAGGTTAAGAAAGAGGCTTTTCTGGTAATGATAAGGGAATTATGACTTACCATTACCGATGAAAATTAACGGATTTGAGCGAGTTGTTTTACGGGGCGAGTAGGTTTAGGAAGAAGTACAGGTTTTTCAGTGTCAGTAGAAGCAATAATTTGGGGTTTAGTGGAAAGTACGGGTTTTTCGGTTTTAGTAGAAGTAATAATTTGAGGTTTTTTAGGTTTAGTGGAAAGTACGGGTTTTTCGGTTTTAGTAGAAGCGATAATTTGAGGTTTTTTAGGTTTAGTAGGAATTATAGGTTTTGCAGTGTTAGTGGAAGGTTGAGGGTTTTTAGGTTTGGGAGGGAGGTTAAATGTGGGGGGATTTTGAGGGGGGGTATCTAATTTAGGTTGTGTTTGTTTTTTATCTTCGATGAGGGTGAGGGTGACAGAGGAGAATAATAAACCAGTACCAGCGATTTTAAGAATTTCAACTTTGTTAGCAATGCCGAATCCACCAATTAATAAACCAGAAATAGTAATGACGAGGGCTTGATTTTTCATACTTCTTATTTCCTTTACTTTCAACAATTACTAAGATAAATGGGGCTAAGAAAAGGGCTTTTCTGTTAGTCTTAAGCGCCTTACCCGGGTAAGGCAACTTAATTTTTTAGAAAAACATTTACCAAGACATAATATTATCCTCCTACATTCATTAACTGAACAATTACTAATATAAAAGAAGCTAGGAAAGGGGTTTTTCTAAGAGTTCGATCGAGTTGTGGTGTTGTTCGATCGAACTTGATCACCCCTAGAATTTACTTTATACTCATTCATAATTTTGCGTATATCGCCTTTACTGAGCAGTTGAGATTTTAATTAATAGATGGAATTGTCATTTCAAAATTTTTCTGTAATTACCTAATACAGCTGGGTGAAAATAATGAGTGGAGAAAATGTTGTTTTCATTTAAATTTTCCTGACGTAGGTATTTACAAAAGATCAAAGAAAGACTCTTTTCCTCAGATACTCTAATATCTAATTGTAGTTAAAAATAAAAAAAATGAGTATCACTGAATTAAATAGTTTATTATCACAACATAACATTAACCTTGAACAATGGAGTCACGAAAAAGGAACAAAAACCACCGTTGAACTCCAAAACGAAATCGAATCGGGAGAAACTACCTTAGAAACAAGGCTCGATCGACTCTATCGGGTAGTAAAATTAGTATCGGTAAATGTGCAAGTTAAGCTAGGAGAACAATTATTTACCCTTGTGGAAGATAAGCAAATATTCTTTACTGGTGCGGTAAGAAAACGGGGTTTAAATAGTTTATCGGAGAAAATTATGGCAGGAGAAACCCCAGAATTAGCGGTATATCGTTGTTTGAAAGAAGAAATCGGCTTAAATAATGTCACTAAACCTTTAATTAATCTCGGTTTCACAGAAGAAATTAAATCTTCCCCTAGTTATCCTACTCTTAATTCCATTTATCAAGTGTTTAACTATCAAGTGGTTTTAGATGAAGATGATTTGCAATTTATTCGTTTTTCTGAGTATCAAAAAAATAGTCAAAAAATCACCTTATTTTCTTTAGAATTACTTTAGCAGAGACGATCGTTATGGCTCTTCTACAGTAATGATAAATATCGACTTTTCGCCCAAATAAATCCTCAAGAAAAAACATAAATCCATAAAATTAACAAAAGTTTTTAACTCAGGGTGAAATTCTACTAATAAGTCAATATCACTGTTTTCTGTGGCTTCTCCTCTGCGAAATGAACCAAATAAACCGCAACGTTTTACACCATAACTTTCTAAAGTTTTTTGATGTTTTTGCAATTCCTGAAAAATATCTATTTTATCTTTAATTAATGTTGTCATCATATTTACCATCTAATTTATAATTACTATAGCAAAATTAAATCTTATAGCAATCCTAAATGGATCATATTACTAAATATTCTGCTAGTTTATTAAGGACGATCGAACCCACAATATTATTACCCCTTTGTAATTGATGAATTGTACCAGTAAAAATGTCATTTTTCACCTCAAAAGTATCTTTTCCCGACTCAGTTTTAGTGATAATTTCGGCGATAATTTTTAGGTTTAATGCTTGACAACTATCACGCCAAATAGTAATTTCTGCTTCATCAGCACCGATAATGATAGCATGGGTTGCCTGTGCCATAATAATCTCATTTTCAGGAGTTAATTGATTATTAATAGTTTTGCCACCCACATCAAATATTAATAAAGGGTTGTTAATATTTCTGATTTCTTGAGCTTTATTATGAGCAAATTCGAGGGTAAAACTAGCTTTATATTTATCTTTTAATTGTCTTGCTAAAGTGAGATTATTTTGACATAGTTGATTATACCACGCACCATCTCCATCAGGACATCCAGAAACAAGATAGTAATTTTTGTTATCTAAATATTGACTTAAAACTATTCTTAAAACGTCTTTAATTAATGTTTTTCCTCGGTTTGCATTACCACCAATAACTATTTTTTTTGATGTATTTAATGATAGGTTTTCGGGAATAAAATTGCCAATGGCATACTCTCCTCCATGACGAATAACGGTGACATAACCATTAATTTTAGGATCAAAGACAAGAATATTAGCGTATAAATGACAAACTTTATGGGCAATAATAAAACTGGTTAAAACGCTAGATTTTCCATTAATTTTTAATAATTTACCGCCTTTTATTTCTTTATTTTCTATTAGTCGATCGATTTTTTCATTAACTTCTTTTGCTAACAAATTTCCTTCTTTAATACCTACGGTACAATCAACATATAAAATATCTCCTGAAGTATGAGCAGTAAAGGCTTCTTTTTCTGAGGATTTAACGGCTATTTTTTCATTAGTTATGGGGTTAATACTATCTCCAATGTGATAATTCGGATCAGTGCTATTAGTGATCACATAAACGTTATTTTGGGGGTAATAAACTGCGATCGTACTGAAAAAATGTTGAAATTCATGGGCAAAAAGATAGGCAATAGGTAAGGGTAAACGTCCAGTAATTTTGAGAATTTTAAAACCAGTAAAAATATTTTGATTAACTAATTCATTTAATTGTATCTTCGCATCTTTGATTAAATCAATAACGGTAAATTCATCGGAAATGGGAGCAACTTCTAAGACAAATTCGGATTTTTCTAGTTGAGAATGATATTTAATGGTGAATTGGCTATTGTCCATATTATAGTAATGGTGATGATTGACAATTCTATTAAAACTTACTTTGAGAAAAACCCTTTTCCTGATTCCAATTCAGCAATAGATTCTAATAAAAGAATTAATTTCACATTGAACAGTATAGTATGGAAGTAAAATATGAAGTAAGGATAGAGCGAACTATCCAATACTTATTTACCTAACTATTATTATGTCAGAAGAAAGACTTAAACGAATCGAAATATTATTAGAAACTTGTGCTAAAGTCACTGTTGCTAATCAAACTGAAATTAAAGAAGTTCGACAAGAAATATCTGAACTTGCTCGACAAACGAATCAACAGATTAGTCAACTTACAACACAAATAGCATCTCTTAGTGAAATGTTTGTAGAAAGCGTAGGCATTATGCGTAGTATGCAATCAGAAATTAAAGGGTTGCAAACAGAAAATAAAAGAATACTAGATCATTTGTTTGGAGAGAATCAAAATAATTAGGGTTTGCTGAATAAATCAAACCCTAAGTAGTAACTTAGAAAAAGCGACAGAAGTAGCAAAAAAAATAAGAAATCATTGGAGAATAGAAAATCAGCTACATTGGGTAAAAGATGTAATAATGGAGGAAGATAAGTCAAAAATAAAACATAAACAAGCAGCCATAAATATCTCAGTATTAAAAACAATTGGGATTAATTTTTTTAGATAGTTAAAATTTGAATCGATAATAGAAGGGCGTAGATGCCTTGGGGCAAATCTTTCAGCCTTTTTTACTCATCTAAAATGAAACAGCCCTGCTTTGAAAGGGGGGAATATCCCTGTCAGCCTTTGAAAGGGGACAATATCGCTACGAGCTGTTGAAAGGGGAGAACTAAATTATCATTATTTTGGTAGTTTTTCTAATGATTCCATGATAGTTTGTGCCATAGTTTCATCCCCCTGTTGTTGACAAAGATTTAAGGCTTGTTGCCAATCTTGTCGGGCTTTGTCGTATTTTTTTAAGTGTTCGTAGGCTTCCCCTCGATTACTGTAGGCAAAAGCAAGTTCAGGCTCAATTTCGAGGGCTTTAGTAAAATCGGCGATGGCATTTTCGTATTGTTTTAATTCATCGTAAGTAATTCCCCTGCAATAATAAACACCGAAATCTTTAGGATCAAGTTCAATCGCTTTAGCATAGTCTGTGAGTGCTTCTGGGTATTGTTTTAACTCACAGTAAGTACTTCCCCGATCACAATAAGCTGATGAATCTTCAGGATCGAGTTCAATGGCTTTAGTGAAATCAGCGATCGCCTCTTCATATTTTTCTAAATCAATATAGGCATTTGCTCGATTAAAATAAGCCTCTTTATCTTGGGAGTTGAGTTCGATCGCACTGGTTAAGTCGTTGATAGTTTGATTGTCTGTCATAATAGTTATGTCCTCAGTAATTTACAAATTAATTAACATTTTTCATGGTAAACGGTATTAAGAAAGGAGGTTTTCTTTTGCCGTTGTTGGTGGGGTGTGCCGTTATTAGATATAAGAGTTAGTAAAAATTGGCAACCAATACGCATAGTTAATAAAGAAAAAATAGCTTATGAAAATAATAATGAAAATTATCTTTATATGATAGCTGAATTAGTCTTAAAAATTGTGCAAAAAAAAGATGAAGAGGGATTTAAAAAGATTAATTTACGTTTATATCCAGCTTCTCGATTTGCAAAAAATGAAGAATATGAAGAAAAAATAGAAACCATTTTACGTTTTCTACAAGTGCGTCAAGAAAAAATTATTAATTTTAATTTAACAAGGGTAAAACAACAACTTGCTAAAAATCATCGCCTCTTACAAATAGCAGATTTATTAAGTAATGGGAGTTATAGAAGCTATGGAAGATTGAATCAAGAATTGAAAGAAATAATGAAGGATACTTTTGGAGATTATAATTTTACTTTAATTGTACCCTTATTTTCTCAAAGAATTGAATCTTTACTTCAAGAACAAGCCTACGGTTTTGCTTTACGATTTATTTTAGTTGAAATAAACTTACCAAATAATAAAAATCAAGCCCTAGAATTTCTGAATAATGTTATTGATAATTTAGTGAAATTACCCTATAGTGAAAGAAATGCTCATCTTAACTATTTAATCAGTTGGTTAGAACAAGAAATTAATCAAAAAAGAGGTTTAGAATCAGGTTATCTATTAGCAGAAAATATCGAAAAAAATGTTTATCAAAAGTTAGCGGAAAAGCTGAGAGAAAAGAATCAAGAAAATAACGTAATTTGGTTTAAATATGCTATTCATTATTGGGCATTAACGGCGTATAATCACAGTGGTAAATTATTTAAGGCTAGTCAAGAAGTACAAAAATTAGATGAATTAAAATCTCAACTATATCACCAAATAGAGCATCTCAGTTTATTTATGGAAGGTTTAGTGGCTAAAGCGGTTCATTATACCGATCGATTTGATTTTGAAAAAGCGATTCAAGAAACTGAATTTATTATTGATTTTTATGATAGTTTCTTTAGTGAAGGAATGAAAGAATTTTTTGCTTTAATCATAGATAATGATGATAGTGATAATGCTATTAAATCAGATTTAAGAGCTAAAGGTTTAGGAACTTGTTTACAAGCACAAATCTATCAATATTTACAAAATAATGATGCTGAATTGTTAACTAAAGCTCGATCGAACAGTGAAAAAGCTATAGCGGAATTTGTGGCTTTAAATGATAAAAAACGACAATATCAATATCGTTGTCAATTAGAAGCTGTTGCAGGTAATTTTAACATTTCCCGTCAATATTTGGCAAAAAGTTTAGATTTAAAAGAGGAAAGTTCCTATTTAGAAATAATGCAACATATTAAACAATTAGACATAAGTTTTCAAGGGTTTTCTTTACTGCATTTATTTAGATTAGGTTATCAATCTTATTTTAAAAATGAATTTGATGAATGGGGTATTTTTAGAAAAGCATTGGAAGATTCTAAGTTATTAATTAATCCTTGGTTTCTCACTTCTGATTATAGTAATTATCCTATTCACGGTATCCTCAGAAGAGTAGTAAGTTTTGCTGTAATTATGGGAGATAAACAAAAGGCACAACAGGCATTAGGAAGATTAAATAACTTAAAACCCATAACTATAAGTCCTATTTTGGGATTAATACACATAGCCACTTATCTTGAGTATGCAGGTTTAATTTGGACGGGAGAATTAACTAATGATTTTAATAATATTATTGCAAATAACGATCGAACTAAAGTTACAATTACTTCTTTGATAGGGCAATTAAGAAATGATGATTTTGCAAAAATAAGAGCTTTTAAAACAGAAGTAGAGGAAACAATAACCGCTATTCAAATCGATCGAAATAACGTGGTGGATGTGAAAAAGGCATTGCTTAAATTAGGTAATCAAATCGGTTATTAAATATCCCCCTAGGGGAGCAGGGTTTTTTCAAAGTCGGGGTAGAATTGTATTTCAATGAGCCTTGCAAACAGCCCCCTAGCCTTTGAAAGGGGGGAATTTCCGTTACAAGATGATTAAACGGCAACCAGAATGATTGACAGGGGTATCGATTTCACGGTAAAGAATATCAATCCATTCATCTTGACAAGGAAAATGTTTGAAGTTTACGGCAAATACCCAGTATTGTTCTAATTTTAATGCTTTACGAATACCATAACCACTACGACTTTTTAAATCATAAACTCGATCGCGCCCTTTATCTTCATTGCCGACAAAAGAAACACCAACACGGATTAATTTACCTCCTGCATTTTCTAATTCCATAACCGCATCAATATTTAAAGTTTCCCAAAGTACAAAAATATCAGTTAAATCATAGCGTTTATTTTTTGCCCATGCTAATCGTTTAGAAACAAATTTTTCGGCAACAGAAAGTAAGTGTTCAGGGTTCAAATCTTTTGCGTCAAATGCTAATACTTTTAATTGTTGTGCTAAAGTTTGAAATCTTAAATTTAACATAGAAATTTCCCCTCTTTTCCTCTATCCCGTTTCAACAATTACTAATATAAATAGGGGCAGGAAAAGGGTTTTTCTAAGATGCGATCGAACCTATAATCTCCCCTAGCTTTCCAAACGGGGGAAAGAAAAGCCACTCCTGCTCTGGGAGAGGGGTTGGGGTGAGGGTAAACAAATCCGATTTAACCCAATCGGTAGGGGATATCTACTGGATCATCATCAAAGCAGTGCTCCAGAATGTATAGGGTAAACAAATCCGATTTAACCCAATCGGTAAGGATTTGGAGAAGACGAATAAAATCTTCAAGAACTAAAAATTTTCGTCAACAATTTTTACAGTTACCGTCACGAATTCAAGAAACAGCAAAAAAAATTACCAAATTTGGAAACAAAATCCTTTTCATCCTAGTTTAGAATTTAAAATAGTTAAGCCAAAAGAAAATATTTGGTCTGTTCGAGTGGGCATTGGATGGAGGGCATTAGGAGTAATGAGAAGTGATGAAGATAAAATTATCTGGTTTTGGATTGGTTCTCACGGAGCGATTAACTGTTAACGAATAGTTAATCAAATTTAACTATATATATCTAAAAAAAGATTAATTTTACTCAATATAATGTGTTATGATTAAGTAAAGCCGAAAACCAAGGCGTAAAATATTTCTGGTAGAAAGACCATACCTCGTTTAAAACTAACTTACCTGTAACAAGGTTGTTTGGGATGCCACAAACATTAAAACAGTTGAAAATAATGGTTAAGCAATAGGTGAACATTTCAGGAAAATAGGTTGGGTTACAGCCGAATTAACGCTTGTGGACAGTATCAAGCCGACTTGACTGGATGAAGCAAGAAGCAGACTCTCTAAAACCAATGTTTTAGTTAAATAATCAACTATGATTAAGTTTTGTATAACAGAATACGATAAAATTCTAGCTAGAAGACGATAGCTCGATCGAACTGATTTTTGGGTTTTGGTTTATTGCGTCGATTTAAGAAAAAACAAGAGGCTTAAACCCCTTGTTAACTCATACTTTCAGACTGTCAACGCCCTATTTAGGCTTATTTTTTTGACCGTTTTTATAACCAGCGGCGTAGGCTTCACTAATGGCGTTAGCTTTTGCACCCGACCAAACCATTCTACTGGCGGGATCACTGGCAGGATTATGATAGCCTTGATTGTGAGCGCCGTCACGTTCGCCTTTTTCGTATGCTTCTTGTTCAGTCATAATTTTTACCTTTTTTTGGTTAACAAATATAATTTAAACTTAGGGCAGGAAAAGGGGTTTTCCTCACATTGTAAAAAAAATGTAATATTAAAACTCTTTAGCATCCCATTACGCTAAGGTTAAGTTATCCTCATTGTCAGTGTGATAGTTATGCCAGAAATGTCCTTATCTCAAGAATATCCCCCATTACCTGCTAATTTATGGACTATTGATATACCTAAAAACCTACGGTATCCTAAGTTCGATCGACCTAATTTTGAAAAGGCACAAAAAAATTTCTTTGATAATATTAAAAAAGCCTTTCGTTTATATGTAGAAATAATGAGTTTTTATGATCAAGATTCTGATTTTTATTTTATAAATCCTCAAGAAACTTTTACTCAAAAAGATTGGAGAGATTTTTTTAATAGGGAAGATAACCAAGAATTTTTACAAGAGTCTGTCAAAGATTGGTTAGATACATTTGGTATTAAGAAAGAAAATTGGCTTCAACAATTTCAAGATTTATTTGGGCTTGAATTAACAAAAGAGCAAAAAGAGGAAATACTTAATTTAATTCCTTTTGACTGTTTAAATGAACAAAATGGTCAAAATGGTATTAGAACTTTTAATAACGATTTTATTTGTTTAGCAAAAAGAGGTTTCTTAGTTTCTGAAAATAAACGTTATAGTAAGTTATCTTTAGAAGATATTGAACAGAAATTAACAGCTAATATTAATGTTAATAATGGTGCTGAAAGTACTAATATTTATGACTTTGTGAATAATATTAAGTTTGATCAGGTATTAACTATGACTTCAGAAAATTTAAAAGATCAACAAAGATTTTTTATCAAGTTTCAACACATCGTTAATCAAAATGATGTTGATAAAGTTGAAGATATAATTTATGAGTTACGAAATATTTGGGAAAAAGAAGATATACCTTTAATTAAGATTAAATATCAAAGTTCTAGTCAAAAACAAATTTATGATGCTTTAGTTACTTATCCTATTTGTTTATTCTATAATCAACGGGGAATGTATTTAACGGGTTATGGTTCTAAACCGGGTGATAATTATTTAAGTTATTATAATTATCGTTTAGATCATTTTCAGGAATGGGAAAAAAATAAGTATATTATCACTGTAAATTGGGATGATGATGATCCATATATTCATCCTGAATTACCTAATGAAAAAGACGAAAAACAAGAACAAAAATCCGATGATATTTATAATGAATTGCAGAAGGCTTTAGGGGTAGATTTACATAGGGAAATTAAAACCATGCTGTTACGTTTTCCCAAAGATTTTCATAAATATTATATTGAAAATACGAAACGTCATGATACTTTTCAACGATTAAATGTAAAGAATCTCAAGGATTTTTGGGCAAAGTTCGATCGACATTTAAAAAACTCTAACATTAAAACTATTATCACCGATAATGAGAGGGAATTAATTAATGAGGTAATCAAAAAATATCCGGATGATGCTTATTATGTAATGGATTATCGTCACGGCAAGGAGGGGGGGGATAATGTGGAGGCGGATGTGATTATGCGCTTGAGAAGTTGGGGGCATAATGTGGAGATTTTAGCACCCCATGATTTGAGAAAAAGAATGCAGGAAGATTGTCAAAAATTATGGAAAGTTTATAATTCTAAAATTTGAGGATATTCGATCGAAATCCCCCCTAACCCCCTTTGAAAGGGGGGAATAATAACTTCATGCCCATTTATACCTCAGTTCGACATTTAGTGGCACTGGCATCCTGTCTGTATTAGCCCAGAATGATAATTTTTTCGTGTTTAGTGTGTAATTTTTAAATATGTTTCCCCCCTTCTCTTGGAGATGAGGGGTATGGAGACGAAGGATTTATAAATCTCCTCGTAATGCGTAAAGGATGAAAACGATTACAGGACCAGCAATTAAAATGAAACCTACGGAGGTTAATTGTAAAATAACTTGCAAATCTAAACCGCTAAAAAGATTGGTAATAAAATCCATACTTACTCCTAATATATTTTAAACAGGTGATTTTAAATGTTTAATCATAAAGCTAACAAAATATATGATACTAGGAAAGGTTGCTTTCGTTATCCTTAAAATCAACGAAAATTTATTAAGTTTTGTAACAAATCTTTTTGTTTATGAGTCATTGGCTTTGTGTAGAAAATTGTGGTGCTTGTTGTAACTTAGACCCGATCGAGCGTCCGAATTTAGCTGAATACCTGACAGAATCAGAGTTAGAGCTATATATGAGTATGGTAGGAGAAGATGGTTGGTGTATTAATTACGATCGAGAAACCAGAAAATGTCAAATATATCTCGATCGACCTCGTTTTTGTCGAGTCAAACCTGATATTTTCCATGAAATGTACGATATTCCCCTAGAAGAATTTGAAGAATTTGCCATTGATTGCTGTCATCAACAAATTGAAGGAGTTTACGGGGAAGAAAGTGAGGAAATGATTAATTATATAAAACAAACAGAGGGATAATCTAAGTTTACCTGAGTTCGATATAAAATGATGAAGATAAGAGAGGGGGAAGAGGGGGAAGAGGGGGAAGAAAAAGCCTTGTTAAGCAAATTCTAATCACATATTGTCCAAAAAATTAACTAATGCGTCTATCTCTGATTCGAGGGTGAAATAATGGACACAGGCACGGATACAATAAGGAGAAACTAAAGTGCGCAAGTAAAACCCTTTTTCTTCTAAGATTTTGACTACTTTATTGGCATCTTGTCCATTTCTGAGATAAAACGACACTAACCCCGATGCTGGAGGAGTCTGTTTTAAGCATTCTATACCTGAAATTTGGTTTAATTTTAACCACAAATAACGACTTAATTCACAAATTCTGTTGTATCTTTGCTCAATAGTACCCCATTGTTGATGAAGTTCGATCGAGCTTTGTAAGGCACAAAACAGAGGATAAGCCGAAGTCGCCACTTCATAACGACTAGCAGAATCACTTAAAGGCAAATCAGATTTACTATAGTTTAAACTGCGCCAACCGATGAAAGTGGGAGGCAACTGAGAAATTAAATCTTGACGCACATAAAGAAACCCGACACCTGCCGCACCACATAACCATTTATGTCCTGTACAACCATAGTAGTCAACTTGAGATTCTAATAAATCAAGGGGTAAACTTCCTGCCGACTGCGCCCCATCCACTAATACTGGTATAGGATAATGAAAATAGTTATGGCATAATGAAACAATTTCTTTTAAGGGTAACACTTGCCCCGTATTCCACAAAATGTGACTTATAACCAACAATTTTGTTTTTGCCGTGAGATGGTTTTCGATGACAGTAACGGGATTACCTTCATTAAGAGTAGCAACCATAGGGCAAGTAACGATTTTAACCCCAAAACGGCGACTAATTTCCTTGATGATAGCAATTACTCCCGGATGTTCGGCATCGGTTAATAAAATCTCGTCTCCTTGTTGCCAATTCATACCCCAAAGAGGAATATTGCAACTGGCGGTAACATTTTCCGTTAAGGCGATGGTATCAGGAGTTACGTCAATTTCATCGGCGATGGCTTTTTTCGTTTCTTGGATGATTTTTTGTACCCAACTATTAGATTTAAGACTAAAAACGCCTATTTCCTCAAGATAATGATAACTCTCGATGATTTTTTTGAGGCTCGATCGAGGTAAAATACCTTGTCCTCCGTAGTTAAAATAATATTTATCCTGTAAACCAGTAAATTCTTCTCTGTGTTTTAAAATATCAATCATAGTGAATAGATAATGAGTAATGGAAAGAGATAACGCTTCAAAACCTTGATTTTTCATTCTTTAACCTGACACCCGATACCTGATACCTGATGCCTGATACCTACCCTCATCAAAATACTTTTTCAGCGCCCCCTAATTACCTATAAATATTTATGCAAAATAGATTGTGAATTTTAAAATTAATTAAAATAACTTACATCTTTGTTGCCTCTTGCCTCTTGCCTTTCATAAAGTAAACATACAATTAATTTTGCCTACTCACTTAGAAAGGGAAAATAATGGGCAATGCCTTCTAAAATTCCTGCGCTATAATTGCCATTCATATTTAAGTAATTTCCTAGGGCGATATAAATTGAATTTGTATCTCCTGTTTCTTGTATATAAGAGTTAACTTTTTCTTTTACTTCTCCATGGGCATTTGCCACTAAAATTGATTTTATCGGACTTATTAACACATCTAAATCATTGCCACTATCTCCCGAAAATACTGTATTTTCTAAGGTAAAATTCTCATGTTTCATTAAATATTCGATCGAACGAAACTTATTAGCAGAATGAGGTAAAATATCCAATAAACCGATATTTTTTTCTTCATCAACGCTCCAAATTAAATTAGATTTAAAGTTAGCTTTTTCTAAAATATTAGAAACTTGATTAAGTAAATTTTCGATATTAATATCAAGAGAAATATAATAACTTAATTTATGTAAACCCTGCTTTTCTTTTTCCTGTAATTGACATTCTTTAATATCAGCAAATAAAGAGATCAAATCTTGAGAATTATTATTGTGCCAATCCCTACCTATATACTCATCCCAATCTTTTAACCTTAACCATTGATTATTGTCTATAGTAAAAATAGTTGAACCCACATCAGCAATGACGAAATCAGGTGAGGGTAATTGATATTGTTCGATGGCATTTTGTACTAAAAATCGATCACGTCCAGTGACATAGGCTAAACGAATGTTAGATTGAGATACTAATTGACTAAATAAATTTCTACCTTGAGGGGATTCAGGGGCTTCGCCATTAGGAATTAAAGTTCTATCTAAATCCGTACAAATTAAAAGTTGATTCATTGTGCATACTTCAAAACATTCTTAATTTAATTAGAAATCTCCAGAAAAACAGGCAAGATGCCTGTTCTACGGGGAAAATTATAATTATGATCACAGTCTATTTATTATTCACTACTTGTCACTTTATTTATTCGCTTATAATTCTTTTTTCACTTGGGCAACGCTATCTAATTTACCTTGTTGTTCATAAATACTTTTGGCAGTTTCTAACATCTGTCTGGCTTCAGCACTTCTTCCTCGTTGCTTGAGCAGTAAGCCTAAACGATGATAACCGTAGGGATTTTGTGGAGCTAATTCAATAAAACGCCGATAAGCTACAATGGCTCGAAAATCATCTTGTTGTTGTTCATATACTCTAGCAATACCTCCGTAGGCTTGAATGGAATTACTATCAAGGGCGGATGCTTTTTGGTAGGCTTCTAAGGCTTTTTCTAAATCCTGTTGTTGTTCATATACCATCCCCATTTTTAGGATAATTTTGGGGTTATGAGCATCACTTTGTTCTAAAATCTTTAGTTGTTCTAATCCTTGGGCAGATTTTTCTCCTTTAAAGTAAGCTGTAGCTAATTTTAATCTTAAATCGTGGTTGTGGGGAAATTTCTCGATCGAATCCTCTAAGAAAGCAATAGCTTCATCATTTTTATCTTGTTGATATAAAGCCGTAGCCATCATATCGTAAGCAGTTTCATTTTTAGGATCGAGTGCGATCGCCCTTCTGTAGTAATTTTCAACTAAATCATATTGTTGATTACGCAGTAGTAAAACCCCTAAAGCGGTGAAATTATCAGCATTATTGGGTTGTAATGCCATAGCTCGTTGATAGGATTCAATGGCTTTAGAATAGTCACCCATTTGAGCAAAAGTATAACCCAAAGCGGTGTAAAAATCGCCATTATCAGGAGCAAGAGTTAACGCCTGTTGATAGGCACTGACGGCTGACTGAAAATCCCCTAAAGAAGCGTAGAGATAACCCATTCCCGAAAAAATCTTCGGATTATCACCATCTAAAGTTGCCGCCTGACGGTAAATAGATAGAGCATTATTCCAATCCCTAGCGTT
This sequence comes from Geminocystis sp. CENA526, assembly GCF_050753365.1. Lineage (NCBI taxonomy): Bacteria > Bacillati > Cyanobacteriota > Cyanophyceae > Chroococcales > Geminocystaceae > Geminocystis > Geminocystis sp. CENA526. The sequence continues at coordinate 3,993 of NZ_JBLZFY010000028.1, read as the reverse complement.
GAAATACTGTTTACCTTGTTGAAGTAACCTAAATAATTCTTGTCTTTGTTGAGGATTTAATCTAGTAGCTACGGTTTGAGTCGTTTGAGCTTGTGCCGTTAATTCTACGGGAAATAAACCCATACCTCCTAAAAGTAAAGAGATAATTATTTGAGGGATAATGTGCTTATACACTCGGTTTTTAACCTCCGTTAAACTTAAAGAATCTTAATAATAACATAAAAAGACTTTTTGCACAGTTAATTAATTGAGCATGAAAAATTTTATAGCTCGATCGAGTTCGATCGGCAAATAATTTGCTAATATTTGAAATTAAAATCGTGATTGAGAGTAATAATTATGAGTCTGTCTAGCTTTTTCCAATTTATCGTGGGTTTCTTCTTGGGTATTATCTTATTCGGTGCGGGAATCGCTGGAGGGGCTTATTTTTTCCTTACCAATGTAGCCGTCAATCCCTCGAAACATTTATTCGCCGAAGAAAAATCTACCCCTGAGAAAAAAGAAACTCCTACCCCTGCTGTGGTTGAAAAAAAAGAAGAGCCTCCCAAAGTAGAAGAAGTTAAAAAAGAAGAGCCACCTGCCGAAAAATTACCCGATGGTGCTTATAAAGCAAGAGTAACATGGTCAACGGGTTTAAGTTTAAGATCAGAGCCTAGTGCCAGTGCAGAAAGAGTTGGGGGAGTAGGTTTCAATACCGAAATTATTATTTTAACCACCAGTAACGATCGACAGTGGCAAAAAGTTCGCATTCCCAATAGTCAACAAGAAGGTTGGGTTAAAGCAGGTAACGTGGAAAAAATCAATGAATAATTTGTAATGGTAACTTATGAAAACCGATAAACTATTTTACAATATCTTTCTTGCTGAACCATCTTTAATCAATGAATTAATACCGACAATACCAGCCGATTGTGAATTTAGTTATAGTTCCCCTGTTATCAAAGATACAGAATTTCGCTTAGATGGACTTTTAACTCCTTCAGGAGATGATATAAATGTACCATTAATCTTTTTAGAAGCCCAAATGCAACGGGATGTAAAATTTTATGGGCGATATTTTGCCCAAAGTCATCTCTATCTATATCAATATGAAGTGAAAAGAAACTGGCAAGGTTTATTGATATTAAAAAGTAGGAATCTTGATTTAGGCTCAGATATTCCTTATCGAACTCTGTTAAACACTCACATAACAAGACTTTATTTAGAAGATTTATTACTATTCAACGATTTAAGTCCCAATTTATCATTGTTAAAATTAATAGTAGTCCAAAATTCTGAAGTAAAAAGTCTAGGAAAATCTATTCTAAGTACGGCAGAAACAGAGGATGAATTTCAAAGACGATTCAAGCTCATGGAAGCTATACTTAAAAGTAAACTGCCCCAATTAACGACAGAGGAGATATTGAAGATGTTTGATTTGAGAACTGCAAAAATGCCTGAACTTAATGCCTACGAAACATTAGTAGAATATTGGCAAGAAAAAGCTAAAAAAGAAGGTTTACAACAGGGTTTACAACAGGGTTTACAACAAGGTGAAGTCGAATTAGTAATGCGTCTGCTAAAACGACGTTGTGGTACTTTATCAAAATCTGTGGAAAATAGAGTACGATCGCTGTGTGTACCTCAACTAGAATCCCTTGCGGAAGCGTTATTAGATTTTCAAGGAATAGATGACTTAGAAAACTGGTTTAGCAATAACGATAAATAATTCTCCAACTACTATAAAAAGCGATCGAAGAAGATACCACTAAAAACAATAGAATAGGAGGAAATCTTCTGTCAAATCTTGAATTTTTGAAAAGACTATGGTAACAATCACTCCTATTAAACCCCAAATAACCCTAGAACAATTTTTGCAACAAGACTATATAGACGAAGCCCCTGCTTATGAATATATAAATAAAGAAGTAGTGAGAAAACCCATGCCCAAAACTCATCACAGTCGTATTCAAATTAAATTAGCTAGTCTCATTGAATCAGTTTTGGAAAAGAAAAAACAAGCCGTTACATTTACAGAATTACGTTGTACCTTTGGTAGTAGATCGATCGTACCTGATATAGTAATAATAAATAGGCAACAAATTCCCCTTAATGAAGATGGAGAATTAGACAATAATGCTATCTTTTTTGCTCCTATTTGGTCGATCGAAATTTTATCACCAAATCAAAAACCCACTAAGGTAATTGATAATATTTTATTTTGTTTAGAAAACGGTACAAAAATGGGGTGGTTAATCGATACAGATGAAAAAATGATCATGGTATTTCAAGCAGAAAAAGCTCTTAAAATTTATCGTGATGAGGATATTTTACCTATAATTGATAACCTTGATTTAGAATTAACACCGAGTCAAATATTTTCTTGGCTTAAACTTTGATAATTTTTCTTAAAATTGTTACTAAAAATCATTATTTTTCTTTTTGGTTCTTGAAAATTAAAATACCCTAAAATCATTACAAAAAAATGTAGTTTATCAAAATTTATGACGATCACACCTATTAAACAAAAGCATATAACCCTAGAAGAATTTTTGCAAAAAGACTATATAGACGAAGCTCCAGCCTATGAATATATTAATAATGAAGTAATAAGAAAACCCATGCCTCAAGGAAAACATAGTCAAATTCAGTATAAAATTTGTGAAATTATTAATCAATTAAAAGAGCGAATCGCTTATGCTTTACCTGAACTGCGTTGTACCTTTTCTAATAGATCGATCGTACCAGATATTGCTATTTTTTATTGGGAAAGAATACCCTTAGATGATGAAGGAGAAATAGCTAATCAATTTAATTCTTATCCTGATTTGACGATCGAAATTTTATCACCAAATCAAAAACCAACGAAAGTAATTGATAATATTTTATTCTGTTTAGAATACGGTACACAAGTAGGATGGTTAATCGATACAGATGAAAAAATGATCATGGTATTTCAACCCGAAAAAGCCCTAAAAATTTACCATGATGAAGAAATTTTACCCATAATTAATAACCTTGATTTAGAATTAACACCGAATCAAATATTTTCTTGGCTTAAACTTTGATAATTTTTTGTAAAAATTGTAATTTGTGATAATTATTTTATTAAAATTCTTTTCTATGTTCTCTTGCGTAGGGGTTGAACAATGTTCAACCCTATTTCATCAAAAACTTCTTTTAATAAAGAGCAAATTCTAATTATTATTAACAATAAACTCTAAAATTTTCTCTACATTATCAGTGATTAAAGGATAACTTAATTTTGGTCTTTCAATAATAATAAGAGGAATATTTAATTCTTGGGAAATTTGCTGTTTGATGTCTTCTCCTCCAGCTTTCCCCCCTGCTTTAGTGACAACGATGTCTATATTCCACATTTGCCATAATGCTTTTTCCAATTCTGCGGTAATAGGTGGACGAAGTGCTATAATTCGATCGCACTGAAAATTGGCTTCATAAGCTAGATTAATAGACTCTGGATAAGGAAGTATTCGAGCGTAAAGAGTTGCTAAATGATGATAATTGCTGAATAGATGTAAAAATTTAGCACCGATAGTTAATAATACCCGTTTACCGTAAAGAGGAGAGTTTTCTGTGGTAAGAGATTCCAATGAAGAAACATAGGAAATGGAAGGAGAAGGGTTAAGATTTGGGCGCTCGTATCGTAAATAGGGTATCTTTAATTCTTGACTGAGGTTAATTACCGTTTGGGATATATTCACCGCAAAGGGATGGGAAGAATCGATGATAAGGTTTATATCCTGTTGCCTGATAAATGAGGCTATTTCCGATGCTGACAGTTTACCCACTATAATTTTACACTCAGGATTCGATCGATAAAGTTGTACTGCACTCGATGTGGTGACAGTGATGATAAAATCAATGTGATGTTGTGTTAATAACTGTACGATCGAAACACTCTCTGAAGTTCCGCCAATAAGCCAAATCATCTATAGTTGATAGTGAATAGTTAAGAAGAGAGAGGGGGAAGAGGGGGAAGAGGGGGAAGAG